>JASHVH010000562.1 GCA_030039575.1 Acidimicrobiales bacterium
TCATTGACCACAACCTTGATTTCGACGAGACGGCGCAGCCGGAAGCAGACGTCAACTCCAGCACGCTGACCAACTTCGAGACCTTCCGGTTCGACCTCAACAACATATTTGGCGACGGGCCCTCGGTCGACCCACAGATATACGCCCCCGACCACGAGCACCTGCTGGTGTCCGGGACGATCGGCACGCCCAACCCGGACGGCTTCCCGACCATAATCGGCAACAATGGCGTGTTCGACCTGCCCCGCGACTCGAACGGCACGGCGAACATTATCGAGCCACGTGATGACGAGAACCAGATCATCTCCCAGATCACGGCTGCTTTCATGGCCTTCTACAACGACTTCATCAACCAGGGCATGGGTTATGCGCAGGCTCGGCAGCTGACCGAGGACTACTACCAGGAGATCGTGTTGACCGATGTGTTGCCGGCGTTCGTGGGGCAGGCCACGATCAATAAGTACCTCCAGTTCGGCCCGAACGGCCAAGTCACCGTGAACACACCGAACTTCCCCAACGCCAACTTCACCCCGATCGAGTTCTCGGTCGGTGCCTACCGCTTCGGGCACTCGTTGGTGCGCAACGACTACCACATCAACGACATCGAGCCGACAACGGTGGATCTGGACGACAACGTCCCCATCTTCAACCTCAGCAGCTTCCAGTTCGGTGACCTGAGCGGCGGGGCGCCGTTGGAGGGCCCGGCGGCCGATGCCGCCGGCAACTGCGAAGGCGCGAACGAGTCGACCGAGCTGTGCGAGCTGCCGACCGACCACCAGATCGAGTGGAAGTACTTCGTGCCCGCGCTCAACAAGCTTACGGATGCTCCCCTGGCGACCTGCGTCGCGGAAGGCGGTGTCATCGTCGCGGGCGCCTGCGAGGACCCCGGGATCAACTTTGCCCGCCAAACGCAACCGACGATCAGCCCCGCGCTGTTCAACCTCCCTGCGGAGGCGATCCCTGGCTGCCCCGACACAGCCTCCCCGGTCTGTAACGGCTCTGCCGACCTCGTCTCACGGGACTTAGCTCGCGGCAACTACGACGGCCTGGCGTCCGGTCAGGCGATCGCGCAAGCGCTCGGTTGCCCCGTGATCCCGGCGGCGCAGATCAACCCGACTAAAGACGCCGTGTTCAACCAGGGGACACCGCTGCTCTACTACGTGCTCTACGAGGCCAAAGCGGACCACGCGGTGCTCGGGTGCGTCGGCAAGAGCATCATCGCCCAGATTTTCATTCGGGTGCTGTGGGACACGCCGAACTCCATCCTGCACACGAACTTCCAGCCGAACCCCAGCCTCGTCAAGCTGGCCCCCGAGACCCCGAAGTTCAGCTTCGGGGACCTCCTCGTGGACACCGGGCTGGCGCCGCGCAGCGCCTAACCAAGCTGGATCCTGCCGGTAACCGCACCCGCCTCGTATGGGCGGGTGCGGTTTTTTTGACCCTCCACGCCGGTGATGTGTGCTGGCGCGGTGGTCCCACGCGCGCGCAGCACGGGGTTCCCTAATGGCGCTGGCGATGGCGAGGCCGGCTCGAAGGTCTAAGCCCTCGGCCCTCAGCCCGGTTGGCCGCGACGCAGCCGCTTTCCCCGGTCGGTGGCGAACCTCGGTCTCAGGGCCGAGGAACGCTACTATAAGGGCAGGTGACGAGGGCTTTGCCCGGTTGGCTTGGGAGCGGTGGGCTATGCAGCAGGAAAGCGTGCCCGGTCTGTGCGATTTGCTTCGCGCCTGTCGCGACCGTCGCGGGTTGAGCCAGGAGGCGGTGGCAGCTCGAGCTCCCTCCGGCCTGACGGTCGAAACAGTGAGGAACATCGAGCGGGGGCGCACCTGGCCCCGTCGTCACACCCTCGACCAGCTCATGAGAGCTCTCGAAGTCGACGCCGAAGAACGCGACGCATTAGTGGCAGCCTGGGTCATCCGGGCCGCGTCAGCCACAGGTCCGCGCCCACCCCGTGCGACGCCGGTGCCGGCACCCACGGGCGTGGGGCTCAGCCTCCGACCCCTGGTTGGCCGTGACCAAGCCGAGGCGGAGGTGGTGGGCCTTCTCCAAAGCGAGAACATCCGGTTGGTCACCCTTACGGGGCCCGGCGGTGTCGGGAAGACCAGCCTGGCGTTACGTGTAGCCGCCACGGTGGCCGAGGAGTACCCCGACGGTGTCGTTTTGGTCGACCTGTCGCCCATTCGCGACGCGGAGCTCGTCCCTGCCTCCATCGCTAAGGCCATGGCGCTCGTACAAGAAGGCACCCGGCCGCTCCTGGACCTGGTGGAGGACCACCTCGCCGAAAGGCAGCTCCTGCTGGTGCTCGACAACTTTGAGCATTTGCTCGACGCGGCGGGGGTCGTGTCCCAGCTGTGCGTTGCCTGCCCGGGGGTCCGCGCCCTGGTCACCAGCCGAATGGCGCTCCGTTTGCGTAACGAGCAGGTGTACCCAGTAGTGCCACTTGCCTACCCGGTGCCGGGTGAGACGCTGGCGGTCGAGGCTCTCAGCCACGTCCCATCGGTGGCCCTGTTTGTTCAGCGAGCGCAAGCCCGCCGTCCGGATTTCACCCTCACGCCGGCCAACTCCGCAGGGATCGCCTTACTGTGCGCCCGGCTGGACGGCCTGCCTCTGGCCATCGAGCTCGCCGCCGCCAGACTGAACGTCCTGCCGTCTGTGGACCTCCTGGCCCGGATGGCGCCTTCGCTCAACGTTCTTGGCGAGGGCCCGCGCGACCTGCCAGAGCGCCAACGCACCATGCGAGACGTCATCGCCTGGAGCTACGGCCTTCTGCCGCAGGATAAACAAGCTTTGTTCCGTCACCTGTCGGTCTTCGCCCGGGACTGCACGCTGGCAGCGGTCCTATCCGTGTGCGCTGACCAAGCCGACGGCGGCGACGCCCGGCCGGGGTTGGCCGGCGACGAGATGCTCGGGTCGCTCAGCCTGTTGGTCGACGCCAACCTGCTCCAGGTCGTCGAGCCCGTGGCTGAGGGCGGGGCAGACGGCTCACGCGGGCCCGGCCCGTCCAGGACTGCGGCGGCGGACATGGGAGTGACGGGACGGGGCTTCGGCGCTAACGAAGCCCGGGGCGCAGACGAGATCTTGTTCCGCCAAATGCAGACCGTCCGTGCCTTTGCTCTCGAGGAACTGGAGGCGAGTGGTGAGGCGTCAACGGTGCACCGGCGCCACGCCGCTTACTACCTCCGTTTGGCCGAAGCGGCCAGCGGCGCCTTGGCCGGGCCGGACCAGGCGGTGTGGCTCGAGCGGTTGGAGATGGAGCACGACAACTTGCGGGTCGCGTTGGACTGGGCGCGCAGCAGCGGCGAGACGGCACTGGGGTTGAGTTTGTCGGGGGCACTCTGGCCCTTCTGGCAACGTCACGGTCACTTGACTGAGGGGCGGCGTTGGATCGAATCGTTCCTCACCGCCGATGGGGCGCGGGAGGCACCGCCCGAGGTGCAGGCAGCGGCATTGACAGGAGCGGCCTGGCTGGCCAATGACCAGGATGATTTCGGGCCGGCGGAAGAACGTTTCCAAGAGGCACTGCCCCTTTACATGGAACTGGGTCAGTCAGGGCATCTCGCCGGCGCGCTGGTCCACCGGGCCCTGAGAGCCCGTTGGCAGGGGGATTACCATCAGGCCGCCGAATTGGGCGAGGGGGGCCTCGCTTTGGCTCGCTATGCCGGAGACTCTGTGGCCACCGCCTTCGCTCTCTCCCGCCTCGGTGTGGTGCTACGCGAGCGGGGCGAGTTCAAGGCTGCCGGCGACGCCTACGACGAGGCTCTCGAGCGGTACCGGGCCTTCGGAGACCAGAGCGGGGCGGCCTTCGCCCTGCTCGGTTTGGGCGACATCGCCAGGGACCAGGGTCATGCCGCGGTCCTCGAAGCGTACTGCTCAGAAAGCCTGGCCCAGTGCCGAGAACTCGGACGTTCTTGGGGGATCGGCTTCTCCCTCAACAACCTGGCCTTGGGAGCAGCCATGCGGGGCGACTTCGGGCAGGCGCAGGCGCTCCAGGTGGAGGCGCTGGCGTTGTTCCGCAGGACGGGGACCCGAGGCGGGGTGGTTGAGCTACTAGTCAACTCGGGGCAGGTGGCCAACGACCGGGGGGATTACGCACAGGGGTTGGTGCTTTTACGCGACGGCGTCGAAATCGGCTGGCCAGTTGGGCCGCAGTGGCTCGTGGCGACCGGCCTGGAGGAGATGGCCCGCGTCATCGTGGCCGAGGGCGACCCGCGCACCGCCGCCCTCATCATGGGCGCCGTGCAAGCATGGCGCGGGCGCATGGGTGCGCCGGTACCTCCTTTCCGGTGGGAGACGGTCGACGGCACGTTGGCCGCGGCGCAAGACGCACTCGGGGAAGACGGGTTTACTGCGGCTCGCAAAGAGGGCGCCGAGCTGCTTCCCAAGGACGCCATCGTGGTGGCCATCGGCTCGACTAACCATAACGCTCGTAAGCGCCGGGATTATTAGGTTTTTGGTCGCGCATATTATGACGGCCGGGCTTTCACTACTCTTCGACTTCTCAGAGCTCAACCTCTCAGAACGGTCAGATGGACGGCGAAGCCCTCACGCATGAGCTGCGGCGTACTCGCCACCTGCTCCGGGACAGAAGTGAAATCGGGGCCTGAGCGGAGGCTGAAGCGCTCGAGGCGACGAGCCTGACCTTGGGCCCTGAGGTCACGGAAGTGCACCGCGCTGAAGGGGACCGGGTCCCGGAAGAGCCCCATGATCTGAGGGGCCTCGACCACCCATTCCACCGAGGTCTGAGGCCCGGCGTAGGGCTGGGCCAACAGGAAGCTCTGCTGGTCCGTAAGGTCATGGACGGCGAGCGCCCACCAGCCGGGGGACATTTTGAAGATGGACACGGTGACGCTGTCGCCCACTTTGACCGGCAAGGCGACGCGGACCGGGGCCGAGGGGAGGTCCTCCCACCAGGCATAGACCGCAGCCTGCCCGGAGCACACCAAACCGGGGATCTCGGCAGATGGGGGGTACGACGCCGACCTGTAGCTCGATATGGCAAAGCCACTCTCCAGGATCCCTGCCTGCAGCAAATCCCGGTTGTCCAAGCCGTCAACTCCCACCCATACGGCCGTCTCTTCCAGGCAGGACGGCGAGCTGAGGGGGACGGGGACGGTGAACGTCCCTGTCACGCCGGTGAAGCCACTGCCGTCCAAGCCGTAACCGGCCCAATTGGACGTGGACGTCGCGCTCACGGGGGCAGCAGAGGCAGGCATTGCCACGGTCGGGACTAAGAAAGCCACGGCGGCAGCCAGGGCACCCGAAACGACCGGCAGCGCCACCGTCGCCAGGCGCTTCGTCATGGCCACATTCATGTGCTAATCCCTAATAAACGGGGCTTCCCGAAACGTTCCCGCCCCGCCCGTTATCACCAAGCGGCTGTCTCTGGGCCGAATTTTTCCTGGCTAAGCCTCGGCGGCGGCCGCGATGGCCCGCTCCCAATGGCCGAGGAAAGAGGCGAAGTTGGTCGCGAAATGGTCAAGTTGGCTGTTCGCGTCAGGCCTGAGCGCGGTGAGGTCGTACCTGACCGTCGCCTCCGTGCCCATGGCTGACGCTTGGCAAGTAACAGTGACGAGACCGGCGCGTTGCCCCGGGGTCACGGTTGCGTACTGGATCGCCCGGCCCGTCTGGCAGCGCACCACGGCCCAGACGGAACCTCTGCCATCGTGGTAGGTGGTGAACACGGTCCCGGGTTCGGTGTCGGGCGCACCGGGGCACGGGAACTTCGGCTCCCAGCCGGGCACCCACCCCCGCTCACCGCTCGGTGTGAACAGTCTGAAGGCTTCCGCTGGAGGAAGGGCCACCCGCACTTTGCCTTCCAGTTGGACGCGCTTGCACGGGACTTCTGTCATCAGCTCTTGCCTTCCCGAGACCGGGCGTCATATCACGTAGTCGGTGGCTGTCCGCGGCGGCGAGGTCCAAGCCGTAGACCTGCTTCAGCGCCTCGATAGTGCCCACGGTGGCGTCATCGAAAGGCAACTTCTGTTCGAACACATGCAGGACGATGCCCTCGAGAAGGTCACCCAGAGAGAGGTCCAAGTACTCGGCGAGGGCCTTCAGGACCTTCAACAACCGGCGCTCGACGCGAACTCCCGTCTGGACTCGCTCTACGTCTACCATGGTACCAATGTACCGGCTTGGCCACGGACAACGGCCGGTTGGTGGACCTCTCTGTCCGCGGCGGCCGGTTGTCGGCTTGGGAAGAAATCGCGGCAGACGAGCGACAGTCCGAGCGGCTCACAACGGGCACTCCCCGCGAATGGGAAGAGTTTGCCCAAGAGAACGCCGTACTGGCCGCCCGCCTCGCGGAGACGGTGGGGCCCTGAAGCGGCCTGGCCAGGGCGGACGGGTTATCGCGTGGCCCAGGCGGTGGGGCATTGGGGCCACGCGAAGCCGTTCATTTTCATCGCTTTGGCATTTTCTGGCCATCTGGGTGCAGCCAAACCAACTGGTTGCGCTTTTCTCAATCTTTTTGGGACAAACGCGACAAGAGGCTCCGGTTGCCCCCAGAGGGCGGGAAACGGCGACCTCCGTCAACCTCGTTATCGTGGGGCCTCACAATGGCAGAGTCGACAACCTCCCCGGCGCACAGCCGTTGCCTGCTTACGGTTCATGCCCACCCCGACGACGAGTCGGAGTTCGGCGCCCCCACGGTGGCTCGTTATCACCAAGAAGGGGCGCGGACGGTGCTGGTGTGCTGTACGGACGGAGGAAGCGGGCGTGTCCGTAACCCCGAGTTCGGGGCTGTTGGTGACCAGACGGACATGGTGCAGATCAGGCGCCAGGAACTGAAGGAGGCCGCCGCGATCGTCGGTTATGACGTGGTCGTCAGGCTCGACTACCCGGACTCCGGCTCCGTCAACCTCAAAGAGCGCTCCCCAACGTGCTTTGCCCGCATCCCGCTCGAGGGACCGGTCAGCCGTCTTGTCGAGGTAATCAGGCGAGAACGACCTCAGGTCATCGTCACGTACCCGGACGACCAGCGCGTCTACCCCCACCCGGACCACTGGAGGGCACACGAGGTCGCCTTGGCAGCGTTCGACGCTGCCGGCAGCAGCGAGGCGTACCCAGCCGCCGGGGAACCGTGGCAACCGCTCAAGCTCTATTACACCTTCACCTCACGAGAGCGCCGGCACGTAATCAACGACAAGTACATGGCCCTCGGGATGGACGCGCCGTTCACGGCGCGCGAGGGAGCAGGGCTTCAGGGCCGCGGGGATCCCGAACTGGCGCCGAGCGAGGCGCGCGTCACCACACGGGTCGACGTCGCTGCGTTCGCCCACATATGGGTCGAGGCCATGCGGGTGCACCGCTGTCAGATAACGCCGGCGCTGGCAGAGACGCTGTCGGTCCCGCCGGAAGCCGTACCCGATATTTATGGCGTCGACGAGTACATCCTGGCCCGCGATTTAACCCAAGACGACGACGGTAGCCCCGTCGCCGAGGTCGACCTGTACGCCAGGGTGGACCTGGACGGGTGAGCTTGGCCCGTGTGACGGTTCAGGCAGGGCGTCGTTCCTGAGCAGCCGTTCGGACGTAGGGTGAGGGACCGAGATGCAAGCTAGGGGAGGAGAAAGATGAGACCTAATCATCGACTGGCATATATGAGCTCGGTCGCCGTATCACTGACGGCCGTAGTTGCGGCTTATGGCACCTTTGGGGCCGGGGCCTCGGGCGCCAGCCCCGCCGGCAAACAGCCCAACGGCGCCTATGCCCCCGGCGGCACCCTCCAGGTCAGTATGGGTAGCCCTCCGGAGTCGCTTGACCCTCAGTTGGGTTATTCGAGCGAATCGGAAGAGGCCGACTGGCTCGTTTACACCCCTTTGCTCACCTACGCCCACAAGAGCGGCCTGGCCGGCGACACAGTCATCCCGGGCCTGGCCACCGCCCTTCCCACCGTGTCTGACGGCGGGCTGACCTATACGGCCACACTGCGCAAGGGGCTCAAATACTCGAACGGAGTAGCCGTCAAGGCATCCGACTTCCCGTACACGATCGAACGGGACCTCAAGGTGGGCTGGAGCGGCGACTCGTGGTACACCACTACCATCGTGGGTGCGGCCGCCTACCAGGCCGGCAAGGCGAAAACGATCAGCGGCATAAGCGCCGACGACGCCACTGGCCAGATCACCATCCACCTGATTTCCCCCTACGGGGCCTTTCAGAACATCCTCGCCTTTCCTTCGGCCGGCCTCGTGCCGAGCGGGACACCCATGACGGCGCTATCGGCCAACCCGCCACCGGGCGTGGGCGCCTACATGATCACCAAGGTGGTCCCGAACGTGTCCTTCACGCTCCAGAAGAACCCGCTGTTCGCCGGCTTCCATATCCCGGGCATACCGGTCGGCTATGTCAATGCCGTCCAGGTCACCATCCAGACCAACGCCGACACCGAGGCCCAGGACGTGCTCAACAACACGAGCGACGAGTTCGACTGGGGCGACGTCCTTCCGCCTGCGTACGTGGCTCAGGTCGAGAGCCAGGCCAAGGACCGTTATACCCCTGAGACGCTGGCCGCCACCGACTTCTTCTGGCTGAACGACCGCCGGGCGCCCTTTAACAACATCCTGGCCCGGGAGGCGGCCAACCTGGCTATCAGCCGGGTGGCGCTGCAGCGGCTGGCCAGCGGCCAGATCACGCCGGCGTGCTATTACCTCCCGCCGAGCATCCCCGGCGCCGCCTCCGGGCCCTGCCCCATCGGCGCTCCGAGCGGCAACGGTTCGTTCTCGGCGGCCTCGTTAGGGTCACCAGCGGACATTGCCCTGGCGACCAAGCTAGTAACAAAGGCCGGGCTGGCCGGCACGCCGGTGACAGTATGGACCGAGGCCCGCCAGCCTTTCCAGGCTTTCGTGACCTACCTCAACTCGCAACTCAACGCCATCGGTTTCAAGTCGTCGATAAAGGTACTAAGCAACGGCATTTACGACCCGACGATCGGCTCAGCCAAGGTCAACCCCCAGGCGGGATGGAGCGAGTGGTCGCAGGACTTCCCCAACCCGGGTGATTTTTACTTCGTGTTCGACGCCCGTTCGATCCTGCCCGAGAACAATGGGAACCTGGACCTGGTCGACGACCCGCACATCCAGTCGACGATCATTCGTCTCGACAAAGTCCCGTCTAGCGACCTTCCCAGCGTGGATCCCCAGTGGTCGGCGCTCGAGAAGTACGTAGCCGGTAAGGACTACCAGATCAACTTCGGTTACGAAGTAAGCCCGTTCTTCCTGTCCGACCGGGTCGACTTCAAAACGGCTGTGTTCCAGCCCGTCTTTGGTGACGACTGGTCGACCTTCGAGCTGAAGAGCTAGTTACTAGTGCCGCAGCCGCCGCCCACCTTGGCTCGGTCGCCGTGAACAGAAACACAGCAATGGCTGGGCTTTTGAGCCATGACCACCGAGCCAGGGCCGGCGGAGGCGTCATTACCGTCCCCCGATGACCCTGCGCGACACGGGCACCGGTCACGTGCCCGTCAACGAAAGCGCCGTGGGCGTCCTGGACGTCCCGGCAGAGCCGTACGCCGCCGGCGCCGCCACGTACCGCTTGGCGCTCCGGCGGCTGCGGCATAACCACAGAGCCATTGTCTTTGGCTCTCTTTTCGTCCTGGTTGTCGTCCTGTGCCTCCTGGCCCCGGTTTATGCCAGGTACATCGCCCACACCGGCCCGAACGTCCAGCACATTACCGAGGTGCTGGACATCAACGGCAAGTCGGTCGACGTCGTGTCGCTGACCGGTGTGCCGGTGGGGCCCACGTGGCACAGCAGGTTCTTCCTGGGTGCTGATGCAGACGGGCGTGACCTCGCCGTACGCCTACTGTACGGTGGGCGGACCTCCCTGGCCATCGGGGTAATGGCGACGGCCATCACCATCGTCCTGGCCACCGTGCTCGGCCTGGTCGCGGGCTACTACGGCAAATGGACGGACGGCGTAATCTCCCGGGTGTTCGACATCGTCTGGGCGTACCCAGCCCTCTTGCTCGCCATTGCCCTGGGGGTGAGCCTGGCCACCGGAGGGATCAGTATCGGGCCCGTTCAGATAAACAGCGGCTCCATCCTGATCCCGACGCTGGTGATCGGGATCGTCTACGTCCCGTACGTCGCCCGGCCCATCCGCGGCGAGGTGCTGGCACTTCGGGAGCGAGAGTTCGTCGAGTCCGCCCGCGCCCTCGGGTTCAGCAACTTCCGGATAATGGCGAGCGAAATCCTCCCGAACCTGACGTCCACCCTGATCGTCTTCGTCCCCCTTCAGTTGGCTCACTCCATAATCCTGGAGGCTGCGCTTTCTTTCCTCGGGGCCGGCGTCCAGCCCCCGGCGGCCTCGTGGGGGACGCTGCTGGCTTCGGGCGCACCGCTTTTCAACGTGGCGCCGTACCTTACGTTGGCGCCGGCGACCATGCTGGTGATCACCTGCCTGGGCATAAACGTCTTCGGTGACGGCCTGCGGGAGGCGCTGGACCCGCGGGCCACGGTGCGGACGGGCTACTGATGGCGCGGTTCGTCCTGCGCAGGCTCGGGTCGGCGGTCCTGGTCCTGTTTGCCGTGAGCATCCTGACGTTCCTCATATTCGAGGTCATACCGAACGGCAACCCGGCTTTGCGGCTGGCGGGAAGGACCGCCACGCCCGCGAACATCGCCGCGGTGGAGAGGATCTACGGTTTCAACAAGCCGGTTTACGTACAGTACGTGCGGACGATGGAGCAGATCTTCACTGGCAAGATCGTCTCGTACGCGACTGGGGTAAATGTCATATCTCAGTTGAAGCAGGCCCTGCCGGTGACCGCGTCGCTCGTGCTCGGCGCAGCCGTACTCTGGCTTTTCTTCGGCATCGTCCTCGGGTTGCTGGCGGGGCTACACGCCGGGAGCACGATCGACACCGGGATCAGTGCGCTGAACTTCCTCGGCATTTCAGCGCCCTCATTTGTCATCGGCTATGTCCTCATATACGTGTTCTCTTTCAAGCTCCACGTGTTCCCGTCCAGCGGTTACGTCGGGCTGGCCGACCCGCTCGGTTGGGCCTACCACCTGGCCATGCCCTGGGTCAGCCTCGCCATCCTCTACACGGGCATTTACTCGCAGGTTCTCCGGGCCAGCGTGGTCGACACGCTCAACGAAGACTTCGTCCGCACCGCCAGGGCAAAGGGCCTTTCGCACCGGCAGGTAACCCTCCACCACGTCCTGCGCACGTCGCTGATCCCGGTTGTTTCCCTGAGCGGTCTCGACATCGCGGCCGTGCTCGGCGGCTCAGCCATCATCATCGAGGTCGTCTTCGACCTCCCCGGTATCGGTTACTACGCCAGCCAGTCGATCGGCGCCCTCGACGTGCCCCCGGTACTGGTTATAACCCTTTTCGGCGCCTTTGCCGTCGTTATCTTCTCGACCATCGCCGACGTTGTCTACGGGTTGCTTGACCCACGCATCCGCGTGGCCGGATCTCGATGACAGCACTGCTCGCAGTCGAGCACCTGCAAGTCGAGTTCCGGACCGAAGAGGGAGTCCTCCGTGCCGTCGACGACGTCTCGTTCGAATTGCAGCGGGGCGAGTTGCTCGGGATCGTAGGCGAGTCCGGCTCCGGCAAGTCGGTTACCGCCATGACGATCATGGGGCTCACCCGAGGCCCCAACGCCAGCTTTTCGGGCCGGGCCGTGCTCGGCGACCTTGACCTCGTGACGGCCTCGGAACGTCAACTCGAGCGCGTCCGCGGCGGGAGGGTGGCCATGATCTTCCAGGACCCCATGACGGCGCTCAACCCGGTGCACCGGGTCGGAGACCAGATCGTCGAGCAGATCAGGGCGCACCAAAGCGAGAACCGCCGAGCGGCGATGGACCGGGCCGTCGACCTCCTCGACAGGGTCGGCATACCCCGGGCAAAAGAGCGGGCCCGGTCGTACCCCCACGAGTTCTCCGGCGGGATGCGCCAGCGCGTCATGATCGCCATGGCGCTTTCGTGCTCGCCGGAAATCCTAATTGCCGACGAGCCCACCACCGCGTTGGACGTTACGACGCAGGCCCAGATCCTGGCCGAAATAGGGACTTTGCGAAAAGAACTCGGTGTCGGCGTCCTGCTCATAACCCACGACCTCGGCGTCATCGCCGACGTCGCCGACCGGGTGGTCGTGATGTACGCCGGGCAGGTGGTCGAGCAGGGCAGTCTCTCGGATATCTTCTACGACCCTCGGCACCCCTACACTTGGGGGTTGCTGGGGTCGGTCCCACGGCTGGACGCGGACCGCCCCGAGCGCTTGCCGACCATCCCCGGCACCCCGCCCTCGTTGCTCCGGCGCCCCACCGGGTGCCGCTTCGCCCCTCGGTGCGCCTGGCGGTTCGAGGCTTGCAGCCGCCCTCCGGCGCTCAAAAGCGACGACCCGGAGACCGACGAGCATACGGGCCGTTGCTGGCTCGACCTCGATGTGGCGCGGGAGCGTCGCGTGGTTGGGGGGACGCTGGGGTTGCCCGTCGACGACAGGACGACAGCCGGTGGAGGTGCCGCCAACCCATGATGGTGCCGGCCACGAGCGCCGCGCCTCAGTCTGGGGCGCACGACAAAGTGCCTCTCCTCGAGCTCGAGCACCTCCAGATGTTGTTCCCGGCCCGGGCGGCTGCGTTTGGCGGCAAACGCGGCCACGTGCACGCCGTCGACGACGTCAGCCTGGCTTTGGCGGAAGGGGAGACGCTCGGGCTGGTAGGGGAGTCGGGGTGCGGCAAGACGACGCTGGCCCGCTGTGCCGTCCGGCTGCTGGCACCGACGGCCGGGAAGGTCCGCTTCCGGGGGGCCGACATCACCTCGCTCGGCCCCCGGGCCATGCGGCCCTACCGCAAGCACATGCAGATCGTGTTCCAGGACCCTCAAGGGTCGCTCAACCCGAGGAAGCGCGTTCGCCAGATCATCGGCGCCGCCCTGGAACTGAGCGCGGGCGGGTCGGGTGACGACCGCCTGCGCATGCTCCTGGACCAGGTCGGGCTCAACCCTGAGCACGCCAACCGGTTCCCTCACGAGTTCTCGGGCGGGCAGCGCCAGCGCATCGGGGTCGCCCGCGCCCTCGCTGTCGACCCGCAACTCATAGTGCTGGACGAGCCGGTGTCCGCCCTGGACGTGTCTATCCAGGCCCAGGTGGTCAACCTGCTCGACGACCTCCAGGACGAGTTCGGCCTGTCGTACATCTTCGTGGCTCACGACTTGAGCGTGGTGCGCCATGTCTCCGACCGGATCGCCGTGATGTACCTGGGCAAGGTCGTAGAACTGTCCCCGGCCGAAGAGCTCTACCGCCGGCCCGTCCACCCCTACACGCTCGGCCTTCTAGGGTCCATCCCTATCCCGGACCCGGTAGTGAGCCGGTCCCGGCCGAGGCAGCTCCCACGTGGTGAGCTCCCGAGCCCGATCGACCCGCCCGCGGGTTGCAGGTTCCACACCCGGTGCCCAGGCGCCACTGACATATGCCGTGAGGTCGAACCACCGCTAACGCTTTACCCGGGCGGGCACGAGGCGGCCTGTCACCATCCCCTGAACGTGAGCTCTTCCGACATCGCCGGCGCCGTTCGCAGCCCGGCCGCGTCCCGTTCGTCCGGCTCAGTTGTCCCGGTCCCCCCAGGCGGCTAGAGGGTCGAGAAGGGTGCCCCTAAAGGGCTACCCCTACCAGTGCCAGGTGGTTTCTACCGAGTGAGCGGTGTTCTGGTCCCCGGCGAGGCTGGTGCCAGAGAAGGTGACCACATAGAGATGTGTGCCATGCTCGGCGTAAAACTGCAGGCCGTGGACAGCGACGGCGCGCGAGCCCTCCTTCAACTTCACCTGGTAGCTGACCTGGACGACCTGGCCCAGAGGTAGGTGGGGGGACGTCACTTTCAACTGCGTGGCGCCTGCTTCGCCCAGCGTGACCTTGACCTCAGCGGACATGAGCGAGATGAACGCCGAACCCGTTGGGACACCTGTCGTGGAGGTGACCCCGATGTTCAAATTGGGGAAGAAACCATTGGAAACGGGGCCGACGGCGAACACTTTCAGCCCCTTTTTGCTGGCCTGGACTGCTTGCTGGTCGAGGACGTTCTCCAGCGAGGGGTCGCTCTTGGTGGCCTGGCTGATGATGGCGCCGATGTCGCTCGAGTCGAGAGGGATCTCCGTCCATTTCGCTGGGAGCGAGAAGGAGAAGCCGTACTGGGTCGACTTTACGGTCACGGCGCCGGCCGGGGCAGCCAATGCCGTCGATATGCCGAGAGCCACGCCAAGCACGGGCACGAACCGCCTGGGACTAGATCGCCACACCTGGGGGCCCCCTGTCATTTACGCCGTCCGGACCCCGCTTAGCTTAGCCTGCCCGCAATAGCCCACAAGTTCTGGCCTTAGTCCAGCGAGGTCGCCTCGAACGTGCGCACCTTATCGTCTACCGGTATCACAACAGCCAGATCGGGGTGCGTGTGCTCTTTGGTAAGCATCTTGATCGCCGTACCGTAGGTGAGGAACTCGATAACGTGATGGGCGAAACTGACGGGCCGGTCGATTATCTTGGCGTCGACCAAACCGGTCCCTCCCGCCTGGGTTATATGGC
>JASHVH010000563.1 GCA_030039575.1 Acidimicrobiales bacterium
GCGTGTCGAGGGCGTCGGGGCTGGCGGTCACGGCCTCCGCCTCGGAGTCGAGAGCCGCAGCCACCTCCGGGTGCTCGGTGCACAGAACGGCCAACCGAGCCCGTAGGACCTCCTTGTCCCGGTGGCGCTCCCGCACACTGGCTCGGTCCGTCGCCCAGGAGGGCGGGAGCCGGCCGAGGGCAGTGCCTATGCTCTCGACCTCTGCTCGCACCGCCGGCTCGGTGCCGCGCGGCAAGCGCCGGGCGGCCCTTGAAACCAGCTGGTCGAGGCTGCGAGGTGCGATAGGGACCTGCTGGTCGTAGTAGCGCAGGATAAAGCTCCCGGCCCACCGTTCCAGCTTGAACCGCCCGGCCTCGAGCTCCCGGCCGTAATGGTCAGCCAGGAACGGCAGCAACACGACCGGGTGGGGTTCGCCATCACGAGTCTCTGGCGCGCCCCAGTCGACGTCGAAGTAGCCGGCGTAGACGCTGTTGGGCCCGTTCTCGAGGACGTCCCACCACCACCTGTTGTCCCTCGAGGCGACGGCCATGTGGTTGGGCACGATGTCGAGGATCTGGCCCAGGCCGGCCTTACCCAGCGCCTTCTGCAGCTCCATGTGACCGTGCTCGCCGCCCAGTTCCTCGTTGACGGCGGAGGGGTCGACCACGTCGTAGCCGTGTGTGCTGCCTTTGGCCGCCTGCAGCACGGGCGACAGGTAAACGTGGCTCACGCCCAGGTCGGCCAGGTAGCCGGTGATGGCTCCAGCGTCGGCAAAGTCGAAGCCGGCGTGGAGCTGCAGCCTGTAGGTCGCCCGCCGCGGCGCCCGCTGAGGAAGCTCCGCCCCGGGGGCAGGAGGGTTGTGGTCCATCGCTACCCGTTCTATATCTCCCCGCCTCAGGGTCGCTAACCTGGCGCGTCGACGTGATCGGTTATATCCCGAGCCCTCCGTCCAACGGCATCACCGTTGGGTCCTTCGAGCTCCACTTCTACGGGCTCCTGATTGCTATCGGCGTCCTGGCCGCGGCCTGGCTGGCACAAAAGCGCTGGGTAAAGCTGGGAGGCTTCGCCGGCACCATCGTGCCGATCGCCTTTTGGGCCGTCGTCGTGGGCCTTATCGGCGCCCGCCTGTACTCCGTCGCCACCAGTTGGCAACAGGACACAGGGGGCAACCCGGTCGAGATCGTGGAGATCTGGAACGGTGGGCTCGGTATCTGGGGTGGGGTGGCCGGTGGGGTCCTTGGCGGCTGGTTAGCGGCGCGCCACATGCGCCTCCCCCTGCCGCCGCTACTGGACGTGGTTGCGCCTGCGGTCCCGCTCGGGCAGGCCATCGGCCGCTGGGGCAACTATTTCAACCAGGAGCTTTTCGGCTTGCCCTCCAAGCTCCCGTGGGCGGTACGGATAACGGACCAGGCTCAGCTGGCGAACATCTACCCACCCAGGTACCGCCCCCCCATCGTCGACGGCGCCTACCTGCCGGGGACGTTCCAGCCGACGTTCCTGTACGAGTGCATCTGGGACCTGGCCACCGTCGGCCTCGTACTGCTTATTGAGCGCAAGGTCAAGCTGCGACGCGGGTACCTGTTCGCCGTGTACGCGGCCATCTACACGTTCGGCCGCTTCTTCACCGAGTACCTGCGGATCGACCCCGCTCACCGGTACCTGGGGCTGCGCCTGAACGACTGGACCAGCATCGGCGTCTTCCTCTGCGCCACCGCCTTACTGCTGCTCAAGGGCAGGCCGAAGCCCGGCGACGAGCTCGTGGGCGAACCGCTGCCGGTGCCTGTGCAGGCGGCCGAACAGGCCCGGGCCGAGCGGGCGCGCACGAGAGGGGAGCCGGAGGGCGCCGCCGAGGAGGCGGGGACGGCGGCCGGCGGCGGGGAGGCAAAAGAGGCCGACGGCGCCGTACCGGTCGAGCCCGACGGGGCGGAGGTGAAGAGCACAGCCCCGCCTGGGCCCGGTGTCGAGGAGCCGGAGAAAGGGCCCGCCGAGGTCGATAACGGAGGTGAGGCGTCCCCAGCGCCGGCCGGCTCGGAGCCAGCCGGGCCAGTGCCGGCAGGCTCAGTGCCAGCCGACGGCGAAGCGGCCACCTCGCGTGCGGCCGCAGGCGAGGAGCGGGCCGATGGGCCTCCTCAGGCGGGCCCGGAGGACGAGCCGGCCGACGCGACGGGGAAGGGCTCAGCCGGCTCAGACGTAGCCAGCTCTACCCCGTCACCGTCGTCGCCCGGGGACCCCGAAAGCAGTTAGGGCCGAGCGCGAGGGGCCGGGGCCAGTGGCCCGCCTCAGCGCCACCACGGCCGGGCCCGCTGCTCGGCCACCGCTTCAGCGGGCGCCTCCATTGCGGCCAGGTCTCTCTTGACGTGAAGGAGGTGCTCACCCACCCAGAGGACGTAACCCTCCCGGTGGTCCGAGGCCGGCGGCTCCGGCGCCGGCAGACCGGCCAGTTCCTGGGCGACGGTGGCGGACGTCCGCGACAGGCGGGCCGCCAGGTCGTCGCAGAGGTCGGCCAGCCGCACCGATTCCTCGACCAGGTAGTGACGGTCGGCGTCGCCCGGCGAGGTCTCGGGCCGGGGCGTCCCGGTGAGCGACTGCGCCGTCAGGCGCAAGCGCCTGGTCCCGGCTACGAGGCGCCAAATCTGCTCCTTCGGCACTTTCTTGCTCCCCTGCTCTGTCAGGAAGGCCCTCATAGCTTCGTCCAACCGCGTACTGGCCCGGATCGCCGCCGAGCCGGCATCAGGTAACGCCGGTCGCATCGCAAGGGCCCACGCCGTCGCCTGCACGAGGTAGATACCACCCCGATGAAAGGCGTCGGCCAGGTCGTCGGCGACGATCTTGGACGCGCCCCGGGGCCAGAAGAACAGGCCGACGATGGCGCTCACACCGGCACCAATGGCGACGTCCTCGATCCGGATGACGCCGACCTTCCAGCCGACCGGCACGAGGATGTTGAACAGGATGCTGATCGTCACAGTGAAGAAGGCCTGGCCAACGGCAAATGGGAAGGTCCCGGGGGTGTAGGCCGCGATGAGCACGGCGATGGGGAGCGCGACCCAAAGGGCGGTGGTGTGGCTGCCAATGGCAATGATGAGGCCGGCGCCTATGAAGAACCCGACGGCCGTCCCCGCCAGCGCCCGTAGAGCGGTGGCACCCGTCGCCGAAGCACTGGTCCGCAGCACGGACAAAGTGCCGAGCACGACCCAGAAACCGTGCTGCACGTTGGTGACGTCGGCCACGGCCACGGCCACCGC
>JASHVH010000046.1 GCA_030039575.1 Acidimicrobiales bacterium
ACCGCTATGTACCGGGCGCCGAGGCTTGAACGGAGCACCGACCCCTCTTGCTGGCCAAGGATCCTGTCGTGGGGCACCGTGCCGGCGTGGGTGTGGAACTCGCCGCCCTGTTCGAGCAGGACCAGGTAACGGCGGCCTTTGGAGTCAAAGAGCAGCGCTCTCTCGCCGGGCTCGAAGGGCCGGTGGCCTGAGCTCGAGATGCCGCTCACCTGCTCACCATTGCACCTATTAACTCATCTACCTGGTCACCGGTTCACTGAGAGCTGTTCACCGGTTCAATGAGAGGCGGCGGCGCTTTTGCTCTGCCGCCCTGTCCACCAGGCGGCAGAAGGCGCAAAGCTCCGTGGCCGTGGTCGGCGCGCCGCAGCCTGGGCACGGGTGCAACCCCTCACGGCTCTGCTCTCCCACCTCGGCCACGAGCGCCGCCGCCCGGTCAAGGAAACCGCTGTAGAACGCGGCCTTGGTACCGGGCGACCGCTCTTCGATGGCGTTCAGGGCGTCCTTGTAACCAAGGTGACGGTTGCCAGTGGCCATCGGGCACTCTTCGACCTGGTACTCGATCCCCTGGAGCACGCAATAAGCCGCCGTTTCGCGCTCTCCCAGGCGGACCAGAGGTTTCACCTTCCGGGGGAAGCCGTCCCCGGCGGGGAGCACGGGGCGTTGCCGGGCCATGTAGGCGAGGTCCCAGCGCAGCACGTTGCCGAGCAGGACGGCGGCCTCGTCGTCCAGGTTGTGGCCGGTGGCCAGGACGTCATAGCTGCCTTCCAGCGCGGCGCGGTCGAAGATGTGCCTCTTCGAGAGGCCGCAGGCCGAGCACGGCACCCGGTGGTCGGCCGCCGCGCCGCTACGAACGTCGAAGCCGAAGTCGTCCGGCAGGTCGACCTCCAAGAGTTTGGCGCCGTGCTCGGCGGAGAAGCCCCGGGCGAACTCGGCCGAGGGGTCGCTATAACCCTGGATCCCGAGGCCGATGTAAACCCCGTCGACTTCGTAGCCGAGCTGCAGCAGCAGATCCCACAACGCCAGCGAGTCTTTCCCGCCGGAGACGGCCACGAGCACGCGTTCGCCGGGACCGATCATGCCGTGGTCCTTGATGGCGCGTTCGACCTGGTTACGGCAATGGGCCAGGAAACAGCCCTGACAGAACCCGGCGTTGTGGCGCCGCACCTCGATGACCGCCGGCTGCCGGCAGACCTTGCACTTCATGTGACGGCGCTCATCTGGCCCGTCTGATCTGGCCCGTCTCATCTGGCCCGTCTGATCTGGCCCGTCTCATTTGGCCGGCCTCATATGCCTCGCTCACGCTGCGCCCCCTGACACAACTGGGCGGATCTCGACCTCAGCACCGTCGGCGATGGTGGCGTCCCCCGTTACGAGCGTCCCGTCCACGATGACAAGGACGGCCTCCCGGTTGTAACCAAGCTGGCGCACCAAGGCCAGCGCTCCAACCGGCCCAGGGACTTCGACCTCTCGTTTAGGGTTCCGCAAACAGACCTTTACGCCCACGCCGACCATTGTTGCGCTCAGGCTCGAGGTGGGTGACGACGAGTTGCTCGCCGAGGGGGACCTTCCCCGAGAAGACCACCGTGGGCTTCTTGCGGTACACCTTCAGCCCAAGCTGCAGGAGCAGGGCCATCGCGCCCAGGACCAACCAGAGCTGGTCGCCCTCGATAAACCCGCGCTGAAAGCCCCGGCGAACAGCCCAGGACAGCCAATCCCTCCTCACGTCCTCACCCCCCTTCTATTGCGCCTGGCACCGGGGCCCACCCAGGGCGCCCGGACAGGTCACCGGTTCCAAACCTCATTCACGGCGGATTTCGACGAGCGTGGACCGCACGCGCCCACTGCGCCGCCCGAGGAAGAAGGCCAGGAACACGAGCAGCAGGACGCCACCCACCGCCACATAGGTGAGCGTTGGCCGGGCCGACTGCACCTGCCCTTCGACCCCGGCCACGAGTTCCTTGGTCTTTGCTCGGATGTCGTCCGGTGTGATCTGCCCGCCGGGGCCGCTGCCCTGGGGCGCTCGCGCCCCGTTGGTCCGGGGCGATTGCCTACCGGCGGACCTAACCCGCAGCATCGGAGCTCACCGCTGGTTCCCCCGGGTGATCCTCATGACGCAAAAGGCGGCGACCAGAAGGCAGAACAGCGCGGCCCCGATGTACGGCACCCACGACCAGTTGCCCGAAAGGTGGCCGGAAGAACCGTAAACCGAGCTCGACAGGGCGCGGCCAAGGCCGCCGAACTCGACCTGCAGCGCTCTCAGGAAACCAAGAGCCAGCAGGACAGTGCCGGTGGCCAGCAGCACTGCTCCACCTATACCCTTGCCGAGGTTCTTTACCTGCCGCTGGACCGGGCCGACCAACTCCTGCTGGCCATAAGCGATGACGAGGTCGACCAGCTCAGCAGGAGCGCCCTGAAGGCCCGTGGCTTCCTGCCGGGTGTCAAGACCTCCGGGCTCGCTACCAGGCATCTCCTAGAAGCTAACCGGTCGCAGCCGGGAACGCACGCTTTCGGCCGAAGGCGAGACGGGGGCCCTCAGGGCTCGAAACGGGTCAGGGCGGGCATCTGCGGGTACTCCGCTACGTCGAGGGCCACTCGGTCCGTGAGGCCCGCCGGCGTGTCGTGTGGGTTCGGCAAAGTCGGCGCCAGGTCGTTGA
Source organism: Acidimicrobiales bacterium (assembly GCA_030039575.1). Lineage (GTDB taxonomy): Bacteria > Actinomycetota > Acidimicrobiia > Acidimicrobiales > Palsa-688 > Fen-671. The sequence goes on from JASHVH010000046.1 coordinate 2,655, forward strand.
GGACGGTCGCGAACACCACCGGGGCGGCCAACTGCGGGTTGCCTCCACCCTGGCCCCGCAGTGGCTCCACCCAACCCGAGAGGGCCTTCACGTAGTTGAGGGTCCCGGTCTTGGCGTAAACGCGGCCCGCGGCGGTGGTCCCGTTCAGCTCGCTGACCAGGGTCCCCGAGCGGCCGGCTACCGGGAGATCTTTGACGAGCAGCCCGTTCGGGCCGGCCCGTTGCAGAAGGGCGATCAGCAGCGCGCACGTCACCCGGTCTGACCGTGACAGCCCGCTCCCGTCGGCGATCACCACCCCTTTTAGGGGTAGATGGTCAGCCGCCAGGTCGGCGCGCACCGCCGCCGTACCGGCCGCCGTCGAGCCGGTCCCGCGCTCCTTCAGCCCGAGCTCCTTGGTCATGAGCTCCATGGCCGTGTCGTCGCTGGCCCTCAGCACCACGCCGAGGATTTGGCTCAGCGGCGGAGAGACCAGCTTGACCAGGAGCTTCGAACCGGCGGGCGTTTTACCCGAAGTTGGCCCGCCCTGGACCCGGATCCCGGCCGAATGAAGGAGATTGGTCAGTATGCCCGCCGCCTGTACCGCCGGCGGCAGGCCGAGGTTGAGACCGCCTCCGGCAGTGGCGAGGCCATCGTCGACGTCCAGTGCGGACAATGGCCCGACGTCTCCCTCCTCCTCATAACGAGCCGGCCAGCCCGGTACCGTCCGCAGCGAGTCGTACCTGGTGTCGTCGCCCACTACCGACCCCGTCACCTCTCGTACCCCCGCCGATTTGATCTCCGTGGCCAGTCCGGTGAAGTTCGAGTACGGCTCGGGGCCGGGGGCGGAGGGCGCATCGCTCGGGAGGCGGAGGACGGGATCTCCGCCGCCGACAAGGTAGAGGTTCCCGTGCACGACCCCCCCTACCGGTTCCTGAGCGACCATGACCGACGTCTGGAACCGGTAGGAAGGCCCGAGCTTGTCGAGCAGCGCAGTGGCCGTCACCAATTTCATGTTCGAGGCCGGGATGACCGGAAGGTCGGCGTGGTCCTGGTACAGGACCCGGCCGTCCTGAACGACCTCGGCGCAACTATTGGCCGCCGCGCCCGCGCCAAGGGCTTGTGGGGACATGGCAGACGCCAATGCCGCGTCGAGGCGCCGGCTGGCTGCCAGGTCCTGCAAAGTTTCGGGCAGGCGCGCGGGCGAAAGCAACGGCGTGGTCAGCAGCCCGTTCGACAGCGGCCCGTTCAACACTGGTCGGGCCGAGTTACCTCGGGCCGGCGACGAGGCGGCGGCGGCGGCCGGCCCCCCGACGGGAGAAGCCCACGGCGAGGCCAGGACGATCGGCACGACGAGCCCGGCGACCAACCAGGCCGGGGCTCGAGGCTGTAACCGCCATGGCCCGCCCCGCCCTCCACCAGCGGTGCCTCGGCTAGACCGGCTGGACGGGCCAGGCCGGTGGTCTCGTTCCCCTTTTCCCTGTTGGCTTGATCGGCGGGGCCGGCGTGACCGGCTGGCGTTGCGCACCGGAGAGCACCGTATTCTTTCGGCCCGCGCTGCAAAAGTCACCCTGGGGACCTGCCGAAGGACCGGCCCAATTTTCGGGGGCAAAATTTTCCAAGGCGTGGGCCCACTGGGGGCCAAATCCTCTGACGGCTTGCCTCGAGGCGCTGGGTGTTACGCGCGGGTGCCGTGGGCTATGGTTACCGTCGTGCCCAAAGTCGTGGTCGTCGTCTTGGCGGGCCTGGTGACGTGCCAGCTTGCCCTTCTTCTAACCACCTTGTACCTACACCGCACCCTCTCCCACCGTGCGGTCACCATGCGGCCCGGTCTGGCTTTTGCCAGCCGCGCCGTCCTCTGGGTCTCTACAGGTATCCGTCCTCGGGAGTGGGCTGCGGTCCACCGGCGCCACCACGCCTACACCGACGTGCTCGGCGACCCCCATTCGCCCGTGCTCGAGGGCTACTGGAAAGTCCAGCTTTACAACATCGGCCTGTACAAGAAGGCGGCCCATGACGCCGAGACTCTGCGCAAGTACAGCCGGGACATAAAGGTGGACAAGTGGGACAAGGTCCTTTTCGACCACGGCTTTGTGGGGTTGGGCCTTGGTTATTGCATTTTTTGGGCGCTTTTCGGCTGGCGCTGGGCACTGGTGGCCGCCGGCGTCCACGTCGTCAGCTACCTGCTCCTCAACGCCGCGATCAATGCCATCGGACACCGCTTCGGGAAGAAGGCATACCCCGGTGTGGCTACCAATAACCAGTGGCTGGCGTTTCTCACCTGGGGGGAGGGCCTCCATTCGAACCATCACGCGGCGCCCACCGCCGCCAAGTTTTCGTTTACTGCCAGTCAGTTCGACCACGGCTGGCTGGTGATCAAGTTCTTCAAGAAGCTCGGGTGGCTCCAGGTGCGTCACGAGGCGGTCCACCTCACGGCCGCGGCCCAAGAGGGCCTGGGCCCACTGCAACAAGAGCGCGAGCCCGAACTGGTCTGAGCGCGCCCACTGAGGCTCGCAGGCGACTTGAAATGGACATAATTTCTGCCCTCTTTATCGAGAG
>JASHVH010000564.1 GCA_030039575.1 Acidimicrobiales bacterium
CCAGGGACCGCACCCGTGAAGGGCGCAGCGAGGGCGGCGCACTTCTCGGGACGTGCCGTCTGGAAGATCTCAAACATGCCAGTCGAGATGTTTGGTCGCTCGACGCTGTCGACAATAACGACTTGATAGCTCGGCCGTTCATTGACCGCTTGGACGAGGTCGGGGCCATCGCAGATGTAGGCGTAGCCTTCTGGTCCCCCAGACTGAGCAGGTATGGCCTTATCTGCATTTTCAGCGGTACTGGCCAGGCCGGCCGTATTGACCTGAGAGGACATCCCGGGGCCGAGGACCGGGGCTCGGACCAGTCCTGGGTTACTGACCATGACCGGGTGGGCGCCACCGAGCGTTTTTGACCGGCTTGTGGCGCGTGCGGATGGAGTACCCGGGGCGGTGGCGACTAATACGCCGACGAGCAGGGCCGTCGTACCGACCGTCGGCAAACCTCCTCCGCGCTTGGCGCGCTTTTCGGACGGGCGGACGTGTTGGGTGTTAGCGGGCAATTGTCAGGTCCTTTCCGGTCTGCGACGACTGCGGGAGTGTCAGCCAAGTCGAGCGCCAGGGGCCGTCTCGTAACGGGCGTACCTCTACGTTGACAATCGTCGTCCCCGTGAAAGAAAGCATCCAACCTCTGGTTGAACTTTCCAGGCCCTTGAGGAGGGAGCCCTTGCCAGCCGGCCCGGTACACCCCATACTGGGCCCATGGAACGGCTGCCAAGCCACCTGACAAGCTTCATCGGCCGTACCTCGGCGATCGAACTGGTCCGCGAGGGACTGACCGAGCACCGGCTTGTAACCCTGGTCGGGCCCGGCGGCTGCGGTAAGACTCGGTTGGCTATCGAGGTCGCCCGCCGAGCTGCAGGGCCGGGCATAGACGCCCTCGCATTCGTGGATTTTTCGGGATTGGCAGATCCCGCGTTAGTGGCGGGAGCAGTGACGCGTGCCGTCGGGATAAAGGAGGTGCCCGGCCAGGACCCCCTTGAGACGCTCGCGGCTCAGTTGTCCAAGCGCGAGGTGCTGCTCCTGCTCGACAACTGCGAGCACCTGCTGGACGCCAGCGCGGACCTGGCGGGCGCACTGGCCCGCCTATGCCCTAGGGTGCGGTTCCTGGCCACCTCGCGCGAACGGCTTGGGGTCCCTGGCGAGGCTGTAGTAGTTGTTGGCGGTTTAGAGCTGCCGGAGCGAGGCCAAAAGCGTAAGGACGGCTGGGCCGAGCGCTCCGAAGCCGGGAGGCTATTCGTTGACAGAGCGCGCATGGCACGAGCCGACTTTTTTGTCGACGACCCGATAGCCCTTGCAGCTATTTGCGAGCGCCTTGATGGCATCCCCCTTGCACTCGAATTGGCGGCGGCGCGGGCTGCGGTAATGAGCGTAAGCGCTATTCAGGAGGCGCTCTCCGACTGCTTCCGCCTCTTGGTGGGTAACGAGCGTGGTGGCATTGCGCGCCAGAAAACATTACAGGCGTCAATGGAGTGGAGCTGCGGGCTGTTGGCGCCCAAAGAGCGATGCTTGCTTCACCGCCTTTCGGTCTTTTCATCCGGCTTCACTCTTGAGGCCGCCCGGGCGGTGTGTGCGGGGGGCGCGGTTGAGCCCACGGACATCCTCGACCTAGTCACGTCGCTGGTCAACAAGTCCCTTGTCCAGGCTAATCCCGCTCAGGACCGCTTCAGGCTGCACGAGACTATGCGGGCCTACGCAGGAGGAGCCCTGGAAGCCGGCGCCGAGACTGGAGCCCTTCGAGACCGCCATCTCGGCTACTTCAGCGCTTTGGCCAAAATCATCGAACCGAAGACATGGACGCGCGAGCTTATGGGCGCATTGGCATCCCTCTCCCCAGATCTGGATAACCTGCGTAGCGCTCTCGACTGGGGGGTCGAGTCCGGGCAGTTCGAGGCCGCTGCCGCACTACTGAGCTCCTTGGGCAATTTCTTCGATCTCATTGGGACTTACTCGGAAGGCCTGGACAGGTGCCAACAGCTGTTGGCTGTCTCGCTCGGACCGCTTTACCGGGCCGAAGCGTTGTACTGGGCTTCGGCTTACACCCGCGCTTCGGACCCCGCCGCCTCAATGAGCTTCGCGTCCGAACTAATCCAGGTAGGGCGACTACTCGGCAGTGACAAGATCCTCGCTCGCGGGTTGTGCCGCGCTGCGTTTATCCAGGCTTTCGCCCAGCCTGACGAGGGACAAAAGATAGCCGCTGAAGCTGTGCGACTCGCGCAAGCGACAGGCCAGTACAACATGCTCGTAAAATCGTTGCAATTTGAGTCCTGGGCTTGTTCGTGGCTGGGGCACCCAGAAGAAGCTTTTGCACTAGCCGAGAAAGCAGTGAACATCGCCCAGGAGTCCGATTTGCTCTGGGACGAAGGCTGGGCACGTCAAGCCCTGTTCCAGGCGGCAATACGTACGGGCCGGCTAGAGCGGTCGTTGGCGGAAGCCAGGGCTGGCTTGCGGCTAAGTGCCGAGCTCCCTGGGCTGTTCGCTTACTTTGGCGAGTTGCATTCCGGGGTGGCCTACATGTTCATGGGCGACGCGCGCGCGTCGGGCGCGCTCGCCAGAGCACGTCGCCAGACAGAAGACCTCGGTCACGAGGTACACTCAGCCGAAGTCCAATGCTGCCAGGGCCAGCTTCTTGTCTCGCTCGGCCAGTACGACGAGGGCTACGACGTCCTGGAGGCGGGCACCACCCGGCTGGAGGCTGTTGGGTGGTCTCGACTTATCCTCGAGAACCGTGCGGTGCTGGCTGAGCTTGCCTTGCGGCGCGGGGATCTGGAATTATCACGGTTCCACCTCGAGCTGGCCTCCAGTCACGTGACGGACCGGGGCCTCCCCGACGCAATCCCGATACTGCGGGCGGAGGCCAGGCTGGCCAGAGCTGAAGGCGAGTTGCGTCGTTCGAACGCGCTCGCGTGCGACGGGCTAGCTGCTGCGTTCGCCAGCGGCCTTCTGATCTGGGCGATCGAACTCTTGGAACTGGTGGCAGTCACGGTCGCGGACCTCGGGCACTTCGCCGAGGGCGCCCGGCTCCTCGGAGCTGCCGACCACCAGCGGCAACTGACGAAGTACGCTCGCTCGGCTCTGGCCCGTGATGAGGTGACGCGGGTCCTCATAAACGTCGAGCAGGTTGGCGAGAAGAAGTTATTTGACCAGGCCAGGCACGAGGGTCGTGGTCAAAGCCTGGAACAGGCCGTTGGCTATGCGCTTCGTGGCCGAGGTCGTCGGGGCAGGGCTGTCGTAGGTTGGGAGAGCCTCACCCCCTCAGAGCGACGAGTGGCATGCCTTGTTGGCGACCATCTGAGCAATGCTGAGATCGCAGAGCGCTTGTTCGTATCACCAAGTACGGTAAAGAGTCACCTAAATCGCGTATTCGTGAAGTTGGGGGTGCATGGCCGAGGACAGTTGGCTACTTTCGTACATCGGCGTGGAGACCAGCATACGGATTAAGGTGCAATCGCTTGCCCGGGCACACCCCGTGTCCCGTTTGAGACTGGCGAGGTCCATTCAGCCGCACAGAAAGGCCGTCTGCAGATGGACGGGTTGGGACGGAGAGCCGTGAGAGGCCGACCCTAGATGCTGTTCCGGCAGCTCGAATACTTCGTCGCCCTCGCCCGCGAACGGCACTTCGCGAGGGCTGCTGCAGTCTGCTATGTCTCCCAGCCTGCACTATCGGAGGCGATCCGCAAGCTGGAACATGAGCTCGGCGTGCCATTGGTCAACCGAGATCGGTCGTTCGAAGGTCTGACACCCGAAGGCGAACGGCTGGTGATCTGGGCCCGGAAGATTCTGGCAGACCATGAATCGCTGAAACAGGAAGTGGCAGCGATGCGGTCTGGTCTCGAGGGCAGGCTACGCCTCGCAGTCGCTCCGGGGACGTCCACGACGGTGTCGCTCCTGCTCGAGCCGTTCTGTTCTGCGCATCCGCTGGTACGGGTCTCACTCGATACCCGGTTGTCCTCTTCAGAGATCCTCGAGCGACTCGACCGGTTCGAGCTCGATGCAGGGGTCGTCATAGCAGAGGGGGGCGGCGTCGCCGGTCATCCATTCGCCACCGAGGTTTACTCCGAACACACCGTACTTGTTGCAGCCCGCGACCTCGTACCCGATTCGATCAGCCAATTGTCGTGGTCCGAGTTGGGGCAGTACCCCCTCTGTGCGTTGAACCCCACGATGCGTGGTCGGAGCCTGATCGACGAGGCCTTGGCGGCCCATGACCTGGTCCTGCGGCCAGAGATCGAGACCGACTCGATCGCCTCAATTTACTCGTTGGCGGCCACAGGGCGGTGGGCCGGGGTCGTGCCGCGCGGGTGGTTCGGTGCGTTCCCCAGAGCGTCCGACGTGCGGTTCGTTCCCCTCGTCCAGCCGGAGGTCAGCTTCCCGGTCTACGTCGTGACCGGGCTCACCGAGCCCAGGTCGTTGCTTGGGGCTGCGTTCGCGAGCACCGCCAAGGCGCTGGCCCTTGACGAGCTCGTCGCCTTCGCCGCGCCCTCTGGAGCCAGAGAATTGGGCTCCACGTCGCCGGCCTAGCGGCCGCTGCTACCTGGGCTGCTCTCGCCGCTGACCGTGTAGGACTGGGCACCTGTCCCGGCCAACTCCCCGCCTTCCACGATCAGGTACTCCTCCCGGATGGGTTGATTGGCCAGAAAGTCCTCCAAGATCTCGCGCGTTCCCGCTGCGTACCGTGCTTGCGCCGAAAGCGTGGTGCCCGACATGTGCGAC
>JASHVH010000565.1 GCA_030039575.1 Acidimicrobiales bacterium
CCTCGTCGCGCGCGTTGAACGTCACGTGAAGGTTGAGATTTTTTCTGACGTTGTCTGTCCGTGGTGCGCGATCGGGAAGCGTCGCTTCGAACGGGCGGTTGACGGTTTTGCGCATAAGTCAGAGGTGGAGGTGACCTGGCGGGCGTTCGAGCTGGATCCCTTCGCGCCGCCTCACACCGAGGGCGATATCGCCGTGCACCTGGCCCAGAAGTACGGGATGACGCTCGACGAGGCGCGGGCGTCGCAACAACGGCTGAGCGCGATGGCCTCAGTCGAGGGCCTTGAGTTCCGCTTCGAGCGGACGCGGCGCGCAAATACGTTCGACGCGCATCGCCTTCTCCATTTCGCACTTGATGTGGGAGTACAGGATGCGCTGAAAGAGCGGCTGTTCCGCGCCTACTTCACCGACGGGGCGTCGATCGCAGACAGGGCCACGCTGGTACGCCTGGGCGAGGAGGTGGGCCTGGACGGACGGGAGTGTGCCGAGATCCTCCAGGACGGGGCCTACGGCACGGAGGTCCGAGGTGATGAGGCCGAGGCACGGCGCCTCGGTATATCCGGCGTACCGTTTTTCGTGATCGACCGGCAGTACGGCCTCTCGGGTGCACAGCAGCCCGAGACGATCCTTCAGGTGCTGAACGAGGCGTGGTCGCGTTCGCATGCTTTGTCGGCGCCTATCGGCGACGACGCGGCATGCGGCGACGAACGCTGCGAACTCCCTCGCTGAGCAAGTTCGTTGGTTGGCGCGTTATGGCGCGCCCACGTTCGAGCCTGACTGGTTGGTTGAGCGAGTCACTTTTGTGGAGCGATGGGGCATTGCGTTGTCGGGAGGGTTGCCCCTTCACTCTCGGGGACGAAGGTCACGATCATCGTCGAACCGAGTGGAGAGGGCGACTGAATCTTCGAGATCGGCAGCTGCTGGTCTTATTGCGCACCGTCGGTAGAACCGCGGGTCGACTGCACGAGGGAGCGAGTTGTCTACCGACGCCGGGACCCCGCACCGAGCGCCATCGTGCCGACATCCCACATATTGTCGACCACGTTGACCGTAACGCCCGGTGGGACGATCTTGTCGATGCGATCAAGGACGCCGATTCTCTTGGCCGCGCTCGACGGACTTCGCCCTCCGGGTGAGGCGTACTCCTCATAAGGCGGCGGGCCAGGTGCCACGAGTTAGCTGCGGCCTCGCGAAACGACGCCAGGTCACCCCACTCATCGGGCTCCTCCAAGTGGGTGCTCGTCGTAGGCCTCACTTAGTCCTTGAGGCCGGAGGAGCCCACCGCCAGCAATGAGCCCGCCCCGGACGGAGGTCCGTTGCGGCCCGCTTTCGGGCGCTGGGCGCTGGCGCTGGCGATGGGCGCCGGGCTAACCCCAGCTAGACGTGGTCGACGGGGCCGTCGTGGGCGGGGCCGTCATGGGCGGGGCCGTCGTTGACGAGGTCGCACCGACCGTTGCGGCCTTCGTGGTAGGCGCGGGGGCCTTGGCAGCAGCAGCCGAAAGCTGGGCTACGAACCAGATGTGGCCGATCCCTTGGCCCATCACTGTCCCCTTCGTGTCCCCGACGAAGGTGTACAGGGCCTTGCCTTGCCAGGTCACCTGCACACCGGACGGCCCCCGCACGGTGCCCAGGCCGGTGACCCCGGTACCTGCCAGCGCCGCCGTCTGGCCCTTGGCCAGCACCAGCGGCGGCCAGGCGGTAAGGCAGTCGCCGGTGCAGGCGAAGTGCATTGGTTTGTTGGCCGTGTTGTAGTACAGGGCGAGGCCCTTCTGGTCGACGAGCACCTTGCCGTACTTGGCCACGGTGACCTGGTCGACCGCCACCTTGGCGGCCGTCGTGGCTTTGGTGCCGGCTTTCCCGGCCCCCGTCGCGCTGGCGGCGCCGCCCATAATGGCCAGGGCCGCCACCCCGAGCGCAGCCGCTCCTAAAGTGGCGGCAAAATGGGCCTGGCGGGGGAGTCGCCGGGACCGTGAGCGGGGCGTCGGCTGAGAGTTTTCCATTTTCTTCCTCCTGTACGTTTTTATAAGGTTCTTTTTAGGTTCGGGCGTAAAGCGGCTCTATCGGGCCGGCGTCACCACGCCGTTCCAGACCGGGGCTACGCATGAGTTCCGTAAACAGATTGGCCCTTTTGCGCGTCACGAACAAAACGAAGTCGGGCAATCTCTGGAGCTAATTCGTACGTACATTTAGCATGCGGAAATCAAACAGGGCCGATGGTGGTGCCTCCGACGAAGCTTTGTTAGCGGGCATGGCCATCGGCGACGAGGGCGCCGGTGTTGCTTTTGTCCGCCGCTACCAGGGCCGGGTCTACGGTTTGGCGGTGGGTCTGGTCGGCGACCATGCGCTGGCCGAGGACATAGCTCAAGAGGCATTGCTGCGGGCGTGGCGCCACGCCCAAGTTTTTGACCCCCGGCGGGCGTCCGTGGCTACCTGGCTCCTCACCATCACCCGGAACCTGGCAGTAGACGCCTTGCGTTTACGCCGGGCCGTGCCCACTGACCCCGAAAAGCTGATAGGGATGGGGACTTTTTCTGAGGGGGCGTCCCCCGAAGCGCAGGCCGAAGCGTCGGAAGTCGCCGAGCGGGCCCGCTCGGCACTCGCGTCCCTGCCCGCCGAGCAACGTCGTGCCGTGGTGCTGGCCTCCTTGTACGGCTACACGGCGGCCGAGGTCAGCGAAATGGAATCGGTCCCTCTCGGGACGGCCAAGACCCGCATCCGCGCCGGGCTGGGGAAGCTTCGTGACGCCGCCGCCCGCCCCGGGCTGAGCGACCTAAGCCGCGCCCGATGAGCGAAGGCCTGGCCCAAGAGTGTGCCGTCGTGGACGACGACCTGGCCGAGCTCGCCCTTGGCTCCCTCGCCGGCCGGCAACGGGCTGCTGTCCTCACCCACCTGGAGGGCTGCCCTCGTTGCTCGGCCGAGGTTGAAAAGCTCTCGGCGGCGGCCGACGAGCTGGTCCACTTGGTGCCGGCAGTGGAGCCGACGGCAGGTTTCGAAGCGCGGGTGTCCGAGCACTTTCGCCCGCCCGCCCCTCCGTCCCGCTGGCCGTCGTGGCTGGCGTGGCGGCGGCCAGCGCTGGCGCTGGGGGCCCTGGGCGTATTGGGTGCGATGGGGATCGGCGCTTGGGCCGTGCACCAGGCCGCCACGCCCGGCCCGCACGGCTCTGGCAGTGGCGTGCTTGGTTACCAGGCGAGCGCCCCCACCGAGGTCGCCCACTTCCGTTCCGGTGGCCGCACCGTGGGCCAGGTCATGGTCTATGTCGGCCACCCCACCTGGCTCTACATGTACGTGGACGACCTCGCCGGGCCCGCCGAGCTCACCTGCCAGGTCGTACTGACCGACGGCTCCACTATGACGCTTGGCCACTTTTGGCCATCAGCGGGCAAAGGTGCTTGGGCTGCCACGGTGAACCAACCGGCTGGCCGGTTGCGCGCCGCTCAACTGACTGGTGCCGACGGTAAGGTGCTGGCCTCCGCCCAACTCAACTAGCGGCCATCCGGCATCGTCGTAAATGCGCCGCACAGGGACGTGTGCCAGAGAATTTTACGCCCTGGCGGCATCCCGGCCTCTTGCTTATTGGCTGTCAGACAGAGAAGTTCAACGTATTGTGCCAGGGTTCCAGGGGTCGACGAAGCGCACGCCAAGATCTCTGAAATGACGTATGTTACGCGTGGCAACAGTTGCTTTCCGGGCAAATGCGATCCCCGCTATCTGAGCGTCGCGTATCTCGACGGCCCTTCCCATCCGCTGCCTTCGTGCGACAAGTGAACCGGCTGCATTCGCGGCAGCGGTGTCAAAGGACAGGACTCGGTCGTCGAGGTCCTCGTTGAGCACTCGCTCGAAAGCACCTTCGAGATACCGACGGCGGCGGGAGGAGGGTAGAAGTTCCAAGCCAGTCCGGATCTCGAAGAGCGTGACTGACGTCGTCCAGATCGACTCCGATGGCTGGAGGTCGAGCCAGTCGACCACGACGACGTCGGGCTCGGTTCTCATCAGTGCTGACAGCACGTTCGTGTCGAGCAGGATCATGGCTCCGAGAGGTCGGCTGCCCGCGCCGGGTGACCACGCAGTTCGGGGAAGTCTTGTTCGATACCGTCACCACGGAACCGGGACGCGATAGTCGATCCCAGCTGGACCGGTGCGGCCCGTTCTGCTCTAACGGCGTCACGGAGGATCTCACGAACCTCCTCCTCAGTGGAGCGTCCGTGCGCTCGGGCCCTGCGCTGGAGGGCATCCTTCAAATCTTGGTCGAGTTGGCGGACCAGGAGCTGTGCCATGACAATGA
>JASHVH010000047.1 GCA_030039575.1 Acidimicrobiales bacterium
AGGGTAACGGTGGCCGGGGCCGTGCCGGTGGGCATCGATGGCCGCCCGAGTGTTGCCTTGCGCGGCGACGCCAGCGCCTACAGCGTGGTTGGAGCTTATTGAGCCTGAGAGTGCGCCGGCGGTCCCGGACCGGCCGCGCCCACGGTGGTCGTCCTCACTGCCCGACGGGGCGCACCGGAGGGCAACGCGTTGGCGGCGATAACCTCGGCGTAAAATTGCGCGCTCGCCTTCATGGTGCGCCGTTGCGTTGGGTAGTCCACATAGACGAGCCCGAAACGCTGCGAATAACCATCCGTCCATTCAAAATTGTCCAGCAGTGACCACACGAAGTAGCCCCGCACGTCGGCGCCGTCGTCGATGGCCCGCTTCACTGCAGCCAAATGTTGCCACAAGTATTCGATGCGTTCGGGGTCGCGCACGTCGCCGGATGGGCCGGCATAATCGTGAAAAGCACACCCGTTCTCGGTGACGTACAACGGGAGGCCCGGGGCTCGCCGGGACAACGTCATCAGCAGCCCGTAGAAGCTCCCGGGGTCGATTACCCAGCCCAAGGCCGTGCGCGGGTAATCGCCGGGCTTGGCACTGACGGCCTCGGGAAAGGCATCAACCGGTTGTTCGCCCCACGACAGCGGCTCACGTCGCCGACGGATGTAGACGGGGTCGTAGTAGTTGACGCCGAGGAAGTCGATCGGGGCCTGGATCGTCGCCATGTCGCCGGCGTGCACGAGGGGCTCTCGCGGTACCAACCCCGGCCGGTCGAGTTCGGGGTAAGCGCCGCCGATGAGTGGCAGCAGGTAAAGGTCCGTCAGGGCAGCAGAGATCTTGTTGGCGAGCGCTTCATCTTCGGGGTCGAGCGCCACCGCGTACGGAGGGTCCAGCGTGATGCCCACCGAGCACGTGCCCAGGACCTGGCGCAGGCGCTCCACTGCCAGGCCGTGCCCAAGCAGGAGGTGGTGAGTGGCGGCTACCGCCTTCTCGGGGTCCTGGACGCCCGGCGCATGGTCGCCGCGCCTGTAACCACGTTCGGCCACGACGGCCGGCTCGTTGAGCGTGGTCCACCTGGTTACGCGGTCGCCCAGCTCACCCGCTAAAGCCCCGGCGTAGTCGGCGAACCACGAGGCGCAATCGCGGTTCGCCCATCCCCCCCGTTCTTGCAGCACTTGCGGAAGGTCCCAGTGGAACAGCGTGAGGGACGGTTGGGCCCCGAGGGCCACGAGGCCATCGACAAGCCGGCGGTAATAGTCCATCCCCTTTTGATTAAGGCCCCCCACGCCGTCGGGTAGGACCCGCGACCAGGACACAGAAAAGCGGTAGCTGCCCAGCCCGACGCGGGCGACGAGCTCCAGGTCCTCGTCGAGGCGGTGGTACGAGTCGCAAGCGACCTCGCCGGTGTCACCGTGACAGATCGTGCCCGGCTGCCCGACGAACACGTCCCAGCATGAAGGGCTGCGCCCGTCCTCTGCCACCCCGCCTTCGATCTGGTAGCTGGCGGTGGCCGCCCCCCAAACGAAGCCCGACGGGAATTCAGCGGACGGGCGTTCAACCGGCACGTTCCCCGCCCGTTCGTCGGGGGATCATCAGCTTGTGCTCCTTCCCCGGTACGGCGATAGGCACGCTCACCACCTTGACGCTGTGCCAACACTATGTATGATATTTTCTATGGGAGCGATGTCACGCGCTCGCGATGCACATCCGGCCCGACCGAGGGTACGGTAATGAAGCAACCGACAAAGTAGCAGGGGGGTACAAGTTGAGAGGTAAAAGCGCAAGGTACTCCGCCATGGCGTTGGCCGCGGCGGTTGTTGTTGTTGGTTCCCCGGCGGTCAGCATCTCCCCGAGCGTGGCCAGCGCCGCGGCGCCCAGTACGCTCACCATCTCGGCTGCCGACGGCGAAACGTGGCCGTGCAGCTTCAACCCGTTCAACCCGAACAATTACTTTTTCTCTCTGGGGATGGTCAACGAAGAGCTCTATTACGTCGACTCCCTAACGGGGCATATGACCCCTTGGCTGGCCACCGCCTACAAGTGGTCAGACAACGCCGAGGAGCTCACCTGGACGATCCGTCAGGGCGTCAAGTGGTCGAACGGCCAGCCGCTGACGGCGGCGGACGTGGCCTTCACGTTCAACCTCATCAAGAAAAACCCATCGCTCGACCTCAACTCGATCGACCCGCTGCTCAGCAGCGTGACCACATCCGGCGACCAGGTCGTGATGAAGTTCAACGCCCCGGCGGTGACCGAGTTCTATTACATAGCCGACCAGGTCGGGATCGTACCCGAGAGCGTCTGGAGCTCCGTGAAGGACCCGCTCACTTACCAGGACGCCAACCCGGTTGGCACCGGCCCCTACCTCGTTGGCCGCTGCACGCCCCAAAATATCGAGTACGTAAAGAACCCCAACTACTGGCAGCCCGGGAAGCCGAAGTTCGACAAGGTCGAACTGCCCGCCATCCTCACCAACTCCGTGGCCAACGAAATGCTGGCCAACGGCTCAGCTCAATGGGGCGGGCAGTACATCCCCGACATCAACACTTTCTACATGGCACGCAACAAGGCCAACCGTGACTGGTCGCCACCGGTAGGGGTCAACGGGATCTACATCAACCTGAAGGACCCACTGTTGTCGGACCTGGCTGTACGCCAGGCCATGGCCTACGGGGTTAACCGGGAGCTCATCTCCAAGCTCGGCGAAGGCGGCGAGGCGCCGCCGGCCAGCCAGTCCGGGGTGCTGCTGCCTGAGCAGAAGGCGTGGTTCAACTCGACGCTGGCCGCGAAGTACAACGACTACAACTACGACCCGGCCAAGGCGGTCTCCGTCCTCGAAAAGGCCGGGTTCAAGCGAGGTTCGGGTGGCATCTTCGAAAACTCCAAGGGCCAGCAGCTCGCGTTCAGCATCGTCGTTGTCGGCGCCTACTCCGACGCCGTGGCTGATTGCCAAATTTTCGGCCAGGAAATGAGCCAAATCGGCATAAAGATAACCCAGGAGGACCTGTCAACTCCCGCCGTCAGTGCCGACCGCGCCAATGGCAAGTTCCAGCTGGCATACGGTGGACCACCGCAGATCACCCTGGACGGTCCGTTCGGCATCCTCCGAGGGCTGCTCTATTCGGCCAATTCCGCACCTATCGGTCAGGCGGCGGCCTCCAATTTCGAGCGCTACAGCTCCCCTCATGAGGACTCGCTCATCACCAGCCTGGCGTCGGCGACGAGCGTGACCGCCCAGGAAGCGCTCGTGAAGCAGATGCAGGCACCGATGCTGGAGGACGTACCGTTCCTGCCTCTCACCGAGGCGACGGCGCAGAACGAGAACAACTCGGCGTTCGCCACCGGCTGGCCGACTTCCTCTAACCCGTACGCCAACCCCAGCCCGACGACTCAGCCAGACGAGGGCACCGTCCTCGTCAACCTCGTCCCGACTAGCTGATAATGACCCGGGGAAAGGTCACTGCCGCCGCGTGACGGCCATAACCATAGTTGGGGCGGGCAGCGTCAGCTTCACCCGTACCCTGGTGAGCGACCTGCTGCAGCAACCCGCCACCCGGGACTGCGAGCTGCATCTGTTCGATATAGATGCCGAGGCGCTCGAGGCGTCGCGACAACTTGTCGAGCAGATGCGGCAGGAAGCCAAGTCGCCCGGGATGGTGGTAGCCCACGGGGAGCTTCGTTCGGCCGTGTCTGGTGCCGATTACATCATTTGCACGATCCTGGTCGGCGGGCGCCCGGCCGCCATCACCGATTTCGAGATCACGGGAAGATATGGGCTGCGCTACACGGTCGGCGACACCCTCGGCGTAGCGGGGATCTCACGGGCGCTCAGGACCGTCCCGGCGCTGGTCGAAATCGCTCGCGCCTGTGCTGACGTCGCCCCCGGGGGGGCCCTCCTCAATTACACCAACCCGATGGGCATGCTGGTGTCGGCCGTGGGAAAGGCTGTCGGCTACCCGACTGTTGGGTTGTGCCATAGCGCGGACTATACGGTCAGAACGCTCGCCTCCTACCTCGACTTGCCGGGCTCGGCCCTGCAATGGTGGTCGGCTGGCATCAACCATCTGGCCTGGATGCTCTCGCTGACCTACGACGGCCGGGACTGCTATCCCGACCTGGCGCGAGCGGCCGAGCGGGAGGAGGTTTACGCGCGGGACAGAGCCCGGTTCGAGCTTATGAAGCGGGTCGGGTATTTCGTGACGGAGTCGAGCAAGCACGTCTCCGAGTACCTGGCGTTCTTCATTGACAAGCAAGACGAAATCGACCGGTTGGCCGTCCCGGTGGGCGAGTTCCTGACCCGCCGGCCGGTGCCTCTCGCCACCCAGTTGGCGCAGGAGCGTGAGGGCGACCATTCCTGGGTGAAACCGGTAAGCAACGAGTACGCCCCCGCCCTGATCGCGGCGCGCGAATCTGGCATCGATTGGAGCTTCCAGGCCAACGTGCTGAACGATGGCCTCATCGATAACCTGACGGCCGGGATGTGCGTGGAAGTCCCGTGCTTTGTGACCAGGGGCCGGCTGGCGCCGGCACGAGTGGGCCGGCTCCCCTTAGGGGCAGCCGGGCTGACGCAACAATCTCTTACCGTCCAGGAACTGGCCGTCGCAGGCATCCTGGCAGGTGACCGGGACGCCCTTTACCAGGCCATCATGATGGACCCTCAGGCCTCGGCCACGCTTACTCTGGCTTCTATGTCGAAGCTCCTGGACGACCTGCTGGCGGGGTACGGCAACCTCCCACAATTTTCCTCCCGGCGCCTGTCAATGTTCGACAAGGTCCCCGGCTGACGCCCGATGAGGGTGGTCATATGTGAAAGCCCGGACGCAGCAGGTAAATATGGCGCAGCGGAAGTGGCGGCTCGGCTCAACCAGGTTCTAGGGGCAGGGCGGCGCGCCCGGCTTTTGCTGTCCACCGGGCAGTCACAGTTCGAAACGCTCCGCGACCTCGTGCGCCGCCCTGTGGACTGGGCCCGGGTGGACGGGTTCCATCTGGACGAGTACCTCGGGCTCGCTGCCGACCATCCGGCTAGTTTCCGTCGTTATTTGACAGAACGGGTCGCGGCCGTGGTCCCGTTGTCGATGCACTTCGTCGACCCCTCCTCCCCCACCTCGCTTGCGGACCTCAGTGCCGTCGTGGCTTCAGCGCCTATGGACGTCGCCCTCGTGGGTATCGGCGAAAATGGTCACCTGGCGTTCAACGACCCGCCCGCCGATTTCGAGACCGAGGAGCCCTTTCTCGAGGTCGAACTTGACGCTCGCTGCCGCGCCCAGCAGCTTCGCGAAGGTTGGTTCGCCGAGCTGCAGGATGTGCCAAAACGGGCGGTGACCATGTCGGTGCACGAGATCATGCGGGCGGCCGAGATCGTCTCGGTCGTGCCTCACGAGGCGAAGGCACCGGTAATTACCCGTCTGCTCACCGAGGACGCCGTCACTCCCGAACTGCCGGCGACGATGCTCCGTCGCCACGAGCGGACGACGGTCGTCCTTGACCGCGCCTCCGCCGGCTTACTGCCGGCCGAGTTGTGGGACCGGTGCGTGGTGCTGTGACCGGGCTAGAGCCGCCCACGGGCCTCCCGAGGTCCTCGCCCCGACCAGGAGGTTTTCTATGACCGCAGTCAGCGTCGCTGTCATCGGCGGTGGGAGCAGCATGTTCGTGCCCGGCCTCGTCCGGCGGATGCTCGAGCTCGATGCTTTCG
This sequence comes from Acidimicrobiales bacterium, assembly GCA_030039575.1. GTDB lineage: Bacteria > Actinomycetota > Acidimicrobiia > Acidimicrobiales > Palsa-688 > Fen-671. The sequence goes on from JASHVH010000047.1 coordinate 5,678, forward strand.
AGGACGCCGAGTTGCGCCTTATGGACATTGACATATCTCGCCTCGAGGTCATGTCCGACCTGGCCGGGGAACTTGCGGCGGCTGAGGGCCGGAAACTCTCCGTGGTGGCGACCACCAGCCAACGCGAAGCGCTCCAAGATGTGCGCTTCGCCATCGTCGCCATCTCCGTGGGCGGCATGACGGCGTGGGAGTCCGATATCGAGGTACCGGCCAAGCACGGCGTGTTCATGCATATCGCTGATTCGATCGGGCCCGGCGGGATCTTCCGAGCGCTGCGTAACTTGCCGGTCGTCGCCTCCGTAGCCCGGGACCTGGCGGAGGTGTCGCCCCGTGCCATGTTGTTCAACTACACGAACCCCGCCAGCGCCAACGCGATGGCCATGGCCGAAGTATCGCCGGTGCGGTCGGTTTCACTTTGCTCCTGTTCCCCGTGGCCTTTTCAGCGAGCTTGGCTGGCGGACCTGATCGGTGTCGACCCCGAAGACGTCGTTGTGCCGATGCGCGTGGGCGGGATCAACCACTGCACGGGCATCCTGTCTTTGCAGCTGCGCGACGGCAGCGACGCCATGCCCCTCGTCCGGGCCAGAGACACTACCAACGTGGTGGGATGGGCGATCGACACCTTCGGCGTGATCCCCTATTGCTGGAGCCATTGGACCGAGTTCTTCCCGCAACTCCAGCGGCTCGAGGAGCGCTACGAGGGCCGGGCCCAGGGCCTGCCCATGCGTTACGGGCGGCGGATCTACAACATGGACGAGCAGCGGGCTCGCATGCGGGGTTGGGAGGAGGTAGCGGCGCGCTGGTCCTCCGAGGGCGGCTCTCACCGGCTCGCCGACCTGCCACACGGACCGGAGGACGAAGGCATCGTCGTGGCCGAGGTGATGCAGTCGGTCATCCAGGACCGTGCTGAGCATTACATTGTGAACGTGCCCAACACGGGCCTTGTACCGAACCTGCCCGAGCCTGCCGTGGTTGAAGTGCCGGCCGTCGTAAACGCGGAGGGAGTGCACCCGATCGGTATCGGGGCCCTGCCGACAGGCCTCGCGGCCGTGCTCGGGCGTCACGCCCTGGTCCAACGGCTCACGGCCGACGCCGCCCTCCACGGCGACCGCTCTGCGCTGCGCCAAGCCATGTCCGCTGACCCCTTACTCGATGCCACACTGGAACCTGCGCAAATCGAGGCGCTTACGGCGGAGATGCTGGAAGTAAACGCGCCTCACCTCCCGTTGTTCGCCGGGGCGGCCGAGTGAGCGACCTCGTCTATGTGAGCGACGTTGCCCCGTACCGGCGGGCCGACGGCGCTCTGCAACTGGCCGGCGTGCACCAGTCGCTCGCCTCGGCCGCCGCCGCCTGCCGGCAGATAGCCTCCGTCCATGGGCTCGATTACATGTTGGCCGAGGGCGTGGAGGAACTGGATGCCGCTGTCCTCGCGCAGGCCCGAGTGCTGGTCCTGTTCACGATCGGCGAGACCGGTTGGACGTCTGAGCAGCGTGACCTGATCGAATCCCGTGTGGCCGCCGGCACCATGGGGCTCGTCGGCCTGCACTCGGCCACTGATTCGGCTTACAATTGGCCCCGTTTCGGCGAACTGCTCGGAGCTCGGTTCGCCGGCCACCCGGTGACGGGGGAGCTTCCTATCTCAGTGGTAGGACCGGTCCACCCCGCGACGGCGCACCTGTCGTCACCCTGGAATTTCGTCGAAGAGCTTTACGTTTTCGACGACGTCGTCCCGGACGCAAGAACCTTGCTCGCCGTCGACCCGGCGCAGCTTTCCGGGGAACACCGCGAGCGCGTGGCCGCTCACCTGGGTGCCACGGGGTCAGTGCGAAGCTCTGTGCTCCCGCTCGCTTGGTACATCGAACGGGGGCCGATGCGGACCTTCTATACCGTCCTCGGCCACTTCGTCGCCGCCTACGAGGACCAGCGCTACCTCGAGCATCTGTCAGGGGCAGTCGGATGGATCCTGGGCGAGGCCTCGGGCGCTGGTCCGTCACCCACCTGAGGTAGTGGCGGGGCGAGGTTAATCCGACAGCGCCGGCTGCGCTTCGCGCAAGAAGTGGTCGAGGAACGGGTACGCCATCTCACCGTGCCATTGGTGGCCGCCCGCGAACACGTCGTGGTAAAGGCGGTCTTCGGCCCCCAGCGCCGCGTATACAGCCCGCAGCCGGGCAACGGTTTTCCGGGCCACTTCAGCCGGGAAGATCGGGTCGTCAACCCCGCTCTCCACGAGCATCGGCCGGGGCGCCACGAGGGCGGCGATGTCGAGGTGTTCCAGCCGCCCCAGTACTCCGGGGAGCACCTGTGAGCCACACATGTTGAAAGGGATGGCGTGCGAGGCCGACCACGATGACAGGTACCCGCTCACGACGGTTGCCGCCACCCGGTTGTCGTAGGCGGCCAGGAACAGAGCCATGGTCCCCCCGTACGAGAGGCCGACCACACCCAGGCGGTCGGGATCCACCAGGGGGTGGCGTTCGAGCAGGTCGAGTGCGCGCGCCAGGTCCCACAGGTTCTGAGTCAGGGGGACCGAACCGGCCATGACGGCGTGGACGAGGTTCGTGTCGCAGGCGTAGTGGTCCGCAGGCCCTTCGTCCACTCGTTCTCCGAAGCAACGCAGGTCCGGGGCCAACACCACATACCCTCGACGCACAAGCTGGCGGGCGTAGTCCGCATTTGGCTGCGCCGTCTCGGCCAGACCGCAGACATGTGACTTCCCGGGCCCATGGCCGTGGATGGCGAGCACCGCCGGCCCGGGTTGGCTCCTGGCGTCCGGGACGAGAAGGTAGGCGGGGACCGACATGCTGTCCTCGCTGTCGAAGACGACCGTTTCGCGCCGGTACCCTTCACTTTGCACGGACTCGAGAGTCTCAGGAGCCAGCGGTACGGGGTCGGGCAGCGGCCCGAGCAACTCGTAGAACCGTGCTCGACGCCGTTCACGCCAAGGTGCGAGCGCCGCCACGTCGCGCTCGGGGATCGGGTCCTCGTGCGTGGTGCCCGCCAGGCGCGTCATCCACTGTTGCCAGGGCGAGAAATTGCGCACCCGAGAGGCCGTCAGCTCTCCGGTGGCGGGGGCACCACCTCCACCATCTCACCCAGGTCGGAAAGCCGGGCGCATTCGTTGTCCTCGGCGTAGCGGATCCCCTGGACGTTGAACATGTCGACCTGCTCGGCCCCGACCGGGAAGGGGCCCCAGTGCCAGGTAGCCCGGTGGAGGACCAGGCTGTCGAGTGGGCGTAGAGCGAAGGCGCGAATGAAGTCGAGGTCTCCGGCGTCCGAGAAGGTGCACGATGCAGGGGCCACGGCGATGACTGCCGGGCAATTGAGCACGAGCAGGGCCTGGGTGTGGGAGAAATGGTGAAAGAACATCTCGCACACAAGGCCGTCCGAGGTATGTGGCACCTCGTCGGCGCGGTGGCAGATCAAGTTGGCGTGCGGATCCTGCCATTCGAAGTGCAACGTTTGGGAACCGTCGAGGGCGTCCGAGTCGCGCCTCGGCAACCAACCGAACGGCTCCCACTCCTCGGCTTCGATTGGTTGGGCTAAAACCCGCCGGCTCATCGAGCCACGCTTTCGGGGTCACCGCGCTCCACCTCGATGCTCGCCGGGTCGAGGCCGAGCAATTGTACAGTCGTGGATCCCTTCTCCAGGTGCTCGAACATCACTGCCTCCTTGGTCGCCCGTTGCCTGGCCGCTTCATAACACTCGTCGAGCTTTTCTTGTGGTACAACCACGACCCCATCGGCGTCGCCGACCAGCCAGTCCCCGGGGCGGACTATTGCGTCCCCGATGACGATCCGCTTTCCAACAGAACCCGGCCCGTTTTTGCTGGCGCCGGGGAGCGCTGTCCCACGGGCAAAGACCGGGAACCGACGCCGTTCGATGGCATCGAGGTCGCGCACCGTGCCGTCGATCACCAGGGCGGCGACACCCGCCGATTTCGCAGCTACCGTAAGCACTTCACCCCAGTAACCACGCTGGAGCCGGCCCGTCACAGAAACCGCCAGAACTGAGCCGGCCGGCGCTTTGGCCACCCCCACGTGGACACCGAGGTTGTCACCCGGGGCGCATTCAACAGTGAAGGCAGGCCCGGCCACTGCGGCACCCCGCCACATAGCGCGGAGACCCGGCATCGCCGCAATGGCCCCGCTCTCACCCAACGTGGCCGAGCCAAGGTTTACCAACTGGTCCCGAAGCTCTACCTCAACCCGCTCACCGCTCGATGGCACTACTTGATGATAGCTGGCGTCACTACCCGCAGCGAGCCGAGGGGCCGGGGCCCCCATGGGCAGGTGGGCCAAAACCGCGGACGATAAGGTGAGTGCAAGTTCGGCCCGTATAACCAAGGACCGGTCGTCAAATCTAGAGGGGAAGTGTATGACCCGAAAGGTGCTTGTCACTGACTTCGCGTGGCCTTCACTGGAAATCGAGCAGAAGATCCTGGCAGAAGTGGATGCCGAACTGCTCGTGGCCCCCAGCGGTGATGAGGCGGAACTCGTATCTCTCGCTCCTCGTGCGGACGCCATCCTCACCAACTGGAAAAGGGTGCCCGCCGCCGCTCTCGACGCGTCCCCGAACTGCGTCGTCGTGTCTCGCTACGGGGTGGGCGTCGATAACATACCCGTCGACCGTGCGACGGAGCTTGGCATTCTGGTGACCAACGTGCCCGACTTCTGCCTCGAGGAAGTCTCAGACCACGCCATGGCCTTGTTGCTCGCTTGCGCCCGCCGGGTCACTCGCTTCGACCGGTCTACTCACGGAGGTCATTGGGACCTGACCTTGGCGCGCGGGCTACCCCGGCTGCGCGACCAGACGCTCGGGCTCGTTGGGTTCGGGAACATTGCCCGCAGGCTTGCC
>JASHVH010000048.1 GCA_030039575.1 Acidimicrobiales bacterium
GGGTCAGCCGAGACCTGGCGTGCGAGGCCTTGTTCCCGGGCCACAGCCCGGAAAATGCAGCTCGCGCATTGTCGAAGACGCTCTCGATAGCCCGCGGCGTGCTCGCGGCACTTGGCCCGTCGGCCGCCCAGCTCCTCCAAAGCGACAGGAACGGCATTTGGGCCCCCCCCTCCGCAAAGCTTGAAGTCGACCTTTACCACCAGGAGCGCGCGATCCGGTCCGCTCTCGCTATGACGCCGGGGACGGACCGAGACGAGCTCTTATGCCGGTCCCTGTCTGAGGAAGGTGTTCTCTTGGCCGATGAGCCATATGCCGAGTGGGCTCTCCGCCCTAGGGAGCGCCTCGAGGACTTGCGCCAGAAGGCTCGGCTGGCACTGGCGCGCGACCGAGAGAAAGGGGCCGGCCGGGCTAGTTCTGAAGCGGTAGCCGAGGCCTGGGAGCGCTGTCTGGCGCACGACCCTGCCAGCGAAGAGGCGGCGTCAGCGCTTATGCGCTACTACGCCGCTCAGGGGCAACGCCAGTTTGTGGTGCGCACTTATGAGCGCTGCCGTGCAGGCTTAGAGCAGCTCGGGCTCGCGCCTTCGCGGTCCACAGACGACATCTACGCCAAGGTCAGTTTCGGAGGAGCGATCATGCCGGCGGGACGCTCATATCGGCTGGCAGACGTCGGTCGACGTTCTCAAGACCCGGGCGTAGCGCGCGAGCAACGGAAGGTCGTGACTGTCCTTTGCGCCGAAGTGCCCCTAGCGGCGGTCGAGAGAGGGGCGGACCCAGAAGACCTTCGCGAACTTGCAAGCGACCGCCTCGCCAAGGTGGTCCTAGAGGTAGAAGCTTTGGGCGGCATCGTGACGGCGGTCTCGGGGGCAAGGCTCGAAGCAGTTTTTGGCGCGCCCGAGGCTCATGAGGACGACCCCGAACGGGCTCTCAGGGCTGCCTACCGGGCCGTGCTGGCCGGCTCAGAGGATCAGTCCCAAACCACGGCCGAACCGTGCCTCGGGGTCGAGTCTGGCACTGCGGTCGTGGGGCTGGTGGGAGCAGGGACATCGTTCGGTTATGGCGCAACGGGCACCGTAGTAGCAGCGGCAGCCGCACTGGCGTCACGAGCACGGCCTGGTTCGGTATTGGTCGGCCCAGCGACCCACGCGGTAGCAGAGGCCCTCTTCGAATGGGGGTTCGCGGAACCTGTGCTCGTCAGCAGAGAAAACAAACCGCTTGTTGCTCACTACCTGCAGCGACCAAGGGCGAGGGGGCCGAGCCGTCGGCTGAGGTTGGGCGGCGGGGCGAAGCTGATCGGCCGCCAGCCTGAACTATCGGTAATTGATGGCGCCCTGAGAGACGCAGTGGTGGGTAGTGGCTCAGTCGTGACCATTGTGGGCGAGCCCGGGTTGGGCAAGACCCGACTGGTGCAGGAATGCCGCGAGCGCTTCATGGCTTGGGTGGGCGCCGGCCGCGGCAGGCTTCCGCTTTGGCTGGAGGGAAGGTGCGCCTCCTATGCCTCTACCACGCCCTACGGTCTTTTCCAACATTTGGTGGCCAACTGGGCAGGAGTGGCCGTCGACCAGGCCGAGGCGGTAGTTGGCCCAGCGCTCGAACGCGCTGTTTCTGCGACCATGGGCAACCGCGACCGCCTGCCGGTGTTGGCGCGCATGCTGGGCCTGCCCGCCCGAGGGCCAACAGCCACCTTGGGCCCAGAAGAGCTGCAACGCGCAACCTTCGGCGCAGTCCGTGCCCTCATCTCCCGCCTTGCGAACTTCGGGCCGGCGGTGGTGGCCCTGGAGGACCTCCACTGGGCAGACGCGACGTCGCTGCGGCTCACCGAGGAACTGGTGTCCGTGGCTGCCGAAAGCCGGCTCGTGCTCGTCTACACGCGCCGTCCTGAGGCCGACCCAGGTGTAACGGCCCTGGAGGAGGCAGTGGCAGTGACCCTGGGGACAAGCTGGCACCAGCTCGAGCTGGCACCACTCGCACCGCTCGAGGAACAAGAGCTGGCACGTTCCCTCGTGGGTGAGGGCACGGGTCCCGATGTGCTGGAACTGGTGCGGTCAGGGACCGAGGGCAACCCGTTGTTCCTCGAGGAGAGGTTCTCTTCGTTGTTAGAGGCCGGTGCCTTGGTCCGCGAACAGGGTGACTGGCGAGTAGTCGACAGTACCGTGCGTGCGGTGCCGCAGGTGCTGGACAGACTGGTCCGTTCTCGCGTGGACCGCTTGAGCACCATAGCCCAGGACGTCGCGCGCGCGGCGTCGGTGCTCGGGGCGGAATTTACCTTGCCCTACTTGAAGTCTGTGTGCGACGACGTTGGAGCAATCGAAGCCTCTATCGCGGAGTTGTCCAGGACCGGGTTGCTGGAGGCCGTGCGTGGGCCTGCGGATCCCACTTACCGTTTCCACCATGCGCTTATCCAAGAGGCTATTTACCAAGGCCTCTTGCGGCCCGAGCGCCGCCGCCTGCACAGTCGGGCTGCGTGGGTACTTGAGGCGATCTCTGAAGGCCGTACCGAGGAAGTTGCCCCTCTCCTGGGGCACCATTTTGCCGCCGCCGGGGAAAACGAGCGAGCGTTCACGTACTTCCAGCTGGCCGGTGACCACGCCTTCGCTGCCTTCGCAAACGAGGAGGCCGTCTCTTCGTACCAGTCGGCCATTGGGCTGGCTGAGGCCGATGGGCCCGGCCTTGATATAGGCCCCAGGGCAGTCCCAGAGCTGAGAGCCAAGTTGGCGAAAGTCCTTTGGTGGGGAATGGGGCGCCTCGGCGAAGCGCGTGAACAGCTCCAAGCCGCGCTCCTCGACTGCCGCGACGATGCCTTCGAAAGCGCGCGTACCCAGGTCCGTTTGGGCGGGGTCGAGAACCATGGCAATCGTGGGGAGGAGGCTCTGGCCGCCTTTGGGATAGCCGCGGACTTGCTGGGCGAACCTCCCGGCGACGGCACCGAACAATGGGCGGCCGTGTGGCTCGACCTCATGTTGGACAGATCCTCCGTTTACACCAGGCAGCTGCGGCTCCGTCTATCACGGGACGCCTTGGCCGCGGCGCTCCCGGTGTTGCTTGCCCATGGTCATGCTTCTCACTGGCACCAGTACTACGTAAACCTGGCGAGTTTGAACGCGGTCGAGAAGCGGTGGCGGGTTGACGAGGAAGACGTATTGAACATGCGCAAAGCGGTAGCCCAAGCGCAAAAAGCCGGTGAGGACGACCGAGAGGGTTACCTCGTCGACGTGCTCGGGTGGATGCTGTTATGCCGCGACGACCTAGATGGTGCCCAGATCGAGCAGGAGAAGGCGTCGAAAATAGCGAGCCGTACGGGGGACCCGTTCCTGCATTGCGAGAACTTGAGCCGCCGCAGTGTTACAGCCTTGCGGCTCCATGATCTTCAAGCTGTCCATTCGCTGTGCGACCAGGCGGTCTCAGCGAGCGAGGGCCTGGGCTACCGTCCGGAGTTCGCCGGCTGGGCCAGGGCCTGCCTACCGTGGCTGGCTTGGAAAGACGGGCGGCTGGAGGATGTTTCGCGGCTGGCTGATGAGGTCGCTGAGCTCATGCTGGCTGCCAGACGCGCACCGGCCCCCGACGTTGTCCCGTCGGCTTGGTGGGGTTTCCTCGAGTTCGAGTGGGTGTTCCTCTGGCCCGTCGTCGCCGTCAGCCTGCAGTTCCGTGACCTGGCAGCAGCGGTCGAGGCGGCTCGTCGGATGCTCGACGAGACTCAGCAACGGCCGCCAGACGAACTTGAAATCGCGCTCCAACGCATTGTGGGCGCGTCGGAAGCCGGAGATGCCAGTTCCACTTGCGATTTCCTGACCCAAGCGCTGGAGTTGGCAGGTCGGCTGAATTATTTTTGAACTTTGGGGGGCATTGCGTGCGAGCGCAACCATGACTCGCGCCATTTCACACGTACGGGGCTGGCGCCGTCGGGCCTACCGCGTCTTAGCTGGAAAAATGCCTGAGTGGTTAGGGGCTGCGGCTCCTTACAAGCCTACTGTTTCACGGGGCACCAGCGAGTCACTTTTGCCACTCGTATAGCGTGATCTCTTTGCAGGTGAGCTTGGTTTTACCCACCGTTACCGTCTCGTTCACTTCAGACTTCGTGCATGTGCTGCCTACTTTCGGATGTTTCGATGAGGAAGCCGACGCGATGCCCGTGGTCAAGCTGAAACTTCCCACCGCTATGCCGAGTGTGACAACGGCGGTGGCGAACCGCCTTACCTTTGTACGTTTCACTCTTACTCCTCTCTTTGGTTTGCGAAGAGGCAGCGACGCTCTACGCCACCTCTGCCTGAAATATTGAATCGAGAAAACAACCTGGCGGGTGCTGAAAGCGCGGTCTATAACTATGGGGAACTTTAGGAGGGCAACCAGCTATCACCATCACCCGAATTGGGTTATATGCGTCCCCGGTCCGGATGGAAGTGCTCGCCGGCGCGCGTGACGAGGGCCACCTCCAGGACCTTCGACGCTTGCTCGCCCGACCGGCTCTCATCCCGACCGAGCCGTCGGACTACGAGGAGGCGGCGGCCATGCACCGTCGCTGTCGTCGCCAGGGCGAGACGGTAACGAAGCTGGTCGACTGCCTTATAGGCGCTACTGCCGTCCGAGGTTCGGTCTCGGTCCTCCACTCCGACAGCGACTTCAAAGTCATTGCCCGCCACTCGGCACTGATCATCGATGGCGGGCGTTCTGGGAACTAGACAACCTTCAAAGGTTCGCGCAGAACTCCTTCATTGCACATAAGGCCACGCCGATATTGTCCATGGAGTTGGCATATGACAGGCGCAGATAACCTTCTCCCCGCGACCCGAAAGTCGCCCCGGCCAGGCACGCCACCCCAGCTTCCTCCAGTAAGCGTGCCTGGAGCAGTGAGGAGGGCAGCCCAAATGACTTTATGTTGGGGAAGACGTAAAAGGCGCCCTCCGGCGAGGCGCATACGATACCGGGGATTTTGTTCAGGCCGTCCACGATCATGTCACGACGCCGACGGAACTCCGCCACCATGTCCCGGACCGGCTGCCACGGTCCGTCCAGGGCGGCTTTTGCGGCGAACTGGCTGAACGCCGACGTGCACGACACTGAGTTCACGACCGCTCGAGTCACTGGCTCTACGAGAGGCACCGGAAAAACTCCAAACCCCAACCGCCAGCCGGTCATCGCGAACGTCTTGGACCAGCCGTCGAGGAGCACAGTGCGGTCTGCCATGCCGTCGACGTCGAGCACGCTCGCGTGTTTATGCTCGTAGCAGATAGCCCAGTACACTTCGTCGCTGAGAACGGATAAGTCGTGGTGGATCGCGATCTCGGCGATGGCCTCGCAGTCGCTGGTACTCGAGGCGCTGCCGCAAGGGTTTTGAGGAGAATTGAGGATAATTAGCTTGGTCCGGGGAGTCACAAGACGCTCGAGCTCCTCGGGGTCGATCCTGAACTGGTTCTCCTCGCGCAGGGGGACCGGCACCGGCAGTGCCCCCGCGAAATGCACGATGGACTCGTACATGGGAAAGCCAGGGTCAGGAAACAGTACTTCGTCACCCTCTTCGCACAGCGCGAGGATCGTGAAGAACATAATTGGCTTAGCCCCGGGGGTCACGATCACCCGATCAGCCGGAGCGCGCAGACGGCCGGACCTCTCCAGGAACGCGCTCACCGACTCGCGCAGCGGCAGGATGCCTGGTGTAGGGACGTAATGGGTATGCCCTGCACGCAGTGCGTCGACTCCGGCGTCCACGATGTGTGCCGGCGTGGGGAAGTCCGGTTCCCCCAACTCGAGATGCACGACGGTGCGACCAGTGGCCTCCAACTCCTTGGCCTTGGCTAAGACCGTGAACGCAGATTCGGTGCTCAACCGCTCCATACGGGACGCAAGCTGCACGGCAATGACCTAACTCGGGCCACCGCCGACAGCAGTAACGATCATTCAGGATCCGAGCCTGGGGCGGCGCCGCTCGCCACGAGTTCGTATACGTTCCCGTCTGGGCCCCGAAAATGTTGCCAGGTCGGCCCAGGCTGGCCAAGAAGCTCGATGCCCCGCTGGACCAGCTCCTCACGCGCCGCTTCCAGGTCGTCCACGGCGAACCCGGCCACCGGACCAGTCTGGAAGTGGTCTCTCCCGTAGCCCGGGCTGAACACCTCGACAAGAGACCCGTCTGGGAGGCTGTAAACCGAGCAACCTGGCTCGCGGCGGATAAGGGGGAGCTGGAGCACGTCGCGGTAGAAGGCGGCGAGTTCTTCGGCGCGATCGGTCAGCGTACCCAGCCATCCGAGACGAACGACTTTCATAGCACCGAGGTTAGGCGACACGGACAGATGTTGCCGGCGACGAAGTCATCTCGCCGCTAAGCCCTGTCCTGTACCCTAAGATATGCTGCTCTGTTGTTTGGTTTTTCAGCCGTTGATGGGCCCGAGGGCGGTGACGTTCCCATGAGCCCAGCAGGTGCCGCGCCAACGGTCGAGGCGCTCGAGCGTGAACTGGTCCAGGTGCTCGGTTACGACGGCGTCTCGACGTCGCCCGCGGTGCGTCGCAAGGCATCGATGGATGGCTCCACCATGTCGCCCATCCTCGCTCCCCAGCTCCCGATCGGGCTGGCAGACATTGTCGCCTTCCCAAAAAGCGCCGCACAGATTGCTGAGGCCGTTGCTGCGGCGACGCGTTACGGAGTGCCGATCACGGCGCGCGGCAGGGGAACGGGCAACTACGGCCAGGGCCTCCCCCTCGTAGGAGGCCTGGTACTTGATACGAGCAGAGCACGGGCCATCACCGAGGTGGCTGATGGTTGCATAACGGCCGAGGCGGGAACTCCGATGGTGCAGCTCGAGCGAGCGGCGACCGAACGCGGCCAGCAGCTGTGGATTTACCCCTCAACGGTGCAGAGCAGCATCGGTGGGTTCCTCTCGGGAGGCTCGGCGGGGACAGGGACGATCGCCCACGGTGCCAATTGGCAGGGGTTCGTGCTCGCCGTCGACGTCGTTCACGCCAGCCGGTCGCCAAGGATCGCGCACCTCGACGGCCCCGACGCCCAACCGTACGTTCATAGTTACGGCACGATCGGCGTTATCGCTCGGGCGTCGGTCAGGTTGGAGCCTCTCCAGGACTGGCGTGCCGTCTACGCCAGCTTCGACACCTTCGCGCCCGCCCTGGGCCTGGTGAGGGAGTTGAGGGCGCTCGAGCCGTGCCCGCGACTGGTGTCGGCCGACCCCGCACCGATCGTGAACGCCTTGCCCCCTGACCCTGCTACCCCTCCAGGGAGGGCAAGCCTGCGCGCCATCCTCGACGCTTCAACGGTGGCGCTCGTACAGCAGCTGGTCGATGGCGCCGGCGGAGCTGTAAACGCGGTGAGGACCGGCTCTCAAGCCGGGATCCGGGTGAGCCTCCTGTCCTACAACCACCCGGTCTACTGGCTCCAGCGCAGCGCCCCCCCGAACACCTACTTCCACGTCGAGGTAGCCCACGATGCCCTGATAGACCGGTTCGCCGAGGTCGAGGCGGTCTACCCAGGCGGGATGCTGCACGTGGAGGCGGCCAACGAGTTCCCCATCGGCATGCTGGTTGCGCCCTTTGTGAGCGCCGAAGAAGTAGTCGCCGGTTACGAGCGGCTCCAACAGCTCGACGTCTTCGTGCACAGCCCGCACCAGTACTACGTGGACTTCAACGTCGAAGAGGCCCGGGCCCTGAAGGCGAAACTGGACCCGGGCGGGCTGCTAAACCCGGGCAAGCTGGTCTGAGAAGGCAAAGCAATAGTGATAAATATGCCGCCCCCACCCGAGCCACCGCTTTCGTTGGTCGGGGCAGTGGACGCCGCGGGTCAGCTCGTCGACGTCGAGTGCGCCGACGGGATAATCGTCGCTGTCCACCGCGGGGGCGGCAAGACCACGCCACTCACCGGGGAGATCGACCTCAGTGGTATGGTCCTTCTCCCCGCCCTGGTCGAACCCCATACCCACGTCGACAAGGCCTACACCGCCGACCTCTACCCCAACCCGGCTACTGACTTCGACGGAGCGATAGTCGCCAGCGCGCGCTCTTTCACCGAGGCGACTACGGAAGAGATTGCGGCCCGCGCCCGCCGGGCCTTGCTCGCTTTTGTCGCTAAGGGCTGCCTGTCAGTCCGGACCCATGTGGTCGTGGGTACCTTCTTCGGCATGAAGGCGGTGGAGGCGGTGACCGGAGTAGTCGCTGAGCTCACCGGCCTGGTCGACGTGCAGGTGGTGGCTCACATCACCCCGCCGGTCCATGGCCCTGCGGGCCGGGAAAACCGCGCTCTGCTTCGCGATGCCATTGCCATGGGCGTGACGCACGTAGGGGGTAACCCGTACTGGTCCGACGACCCGGTCCATGAAACCCACGCCTGCCTCGAGGAGGCAGCCATCGCAGGCATCGGGGTCGACCTCCACACTGACGAGACCCTCGACCCCAGGTGCTTGACTGTCATGGTCCTGGCGGACGCGGTGAAGCGCACCGGTTTCCCTCACTCAGTGGTCGCCTCCCACTGCGTCAGCCTTGGCGTCCAACCTCCGGACACGCAGCGCCGGGCCGCCGAGGCGTTGGCGGAGGCGGGCGTCTCGGTTATCTCGTTGCCCCAGACCAACCTTTACCTGCAGGGTCGAGCCGCAGAGGAGGCCAAGCCGCGCGGGTTGACCGCGCTGGCGGCGCTCCACCGGGCTGGGGTAAAGGTGGCGGCGGGCGGGGACAACATACAGGACCCGTTCAACCCGATGGGCCGGGCCGACCCGCTGGAGGCCGCCTCGTTGTTCGTTTCAGCCGGCCAGCTGGACCCAACCACGGCCTTCGACGCCGTGGCCACATCGGCCCGGTCGGTGTGCGGCTGGCCACGGGTCGCCCTGGAGGTGGGCTGTCCCGCGGACCTGGTAGCCCTCCCCGGCTCGGGGCTGCGCGAGGCCATGGCCGAGGCATGTACTTCCCGGGTGGTCGTGCGCCGGGGGAAGGTCATCAGTGACAAGTTCGCCCGCGGCGCTGCGGTGGCTGGCGGCGGTCTCTGATGACCTGTCGACTTCAGCGAAGGCATCTGTCTTAGGGTTAGTGACCATGCCTGCTCCATTGCCCCCCGCTCCCGAAGGGGGCGAACCTGTTGGCTCTAAAACAGTAAAGTTACGGTCGTTCGCCGATCTGTGCGGGCCGGATCTCGCGGCTGCGATGACACCGTCGACTGTTGTACTTCAGCCCATCGGGGCGGTCGAGCACCACGGTAGCCATCTTCCGCTGGCTACCGATGCCCTCGTGGTCGACGCTGTCGCTCGGGCAGTAGCGAGTGAGGCGCCGGACCTCGACATGCTGGTGTTGCCCACGCTCTACTACGGCTTGTCGACCGAGCACGTATGGGCGCCCGGTACGGTCAGCCTCAGCCCCTCGACCTTCTTGGCCTTGCTTGACGACGTCGGCGCTTCGGTCGCGAGGACAGGAGCTAAGCGCTTTGCCTTCTTGAACGGACATGGCGGGAACACCCACCTGCTAAGGGTGGCGGCACGAGAAATCCGCGCCCGCTACCACTTGTACACGTTCGTGCTCCAAGCCTACGCCCCGCCCGAGCACGGCGGGCCGCCACCCGACCCCGAGGAAGAGGGCCTCGGTATCCACGGCTCGCTGTCAGAGACGTCAGTTGTCCTCCACATCCGCCCTGACCTGGTCGACATGTCGCGGGCCGAAAGGTCGGTGCCGTCCTGGGTCAACCGCTACGGGTACCTTGGCTTTACCGGCGGGAGCGAGTTTGCCTGGCTCTCCAACGACCTCAGCCCGACCGGGGTTGCGGGCGACCCCACCCTGGCCACCTCTGACAAAGGTGAGGAGCACTTCTCTGCGGCAGTCGCACACATCGCCCGGGTCGTCGCCGAGGCCTCGCGCTTCTCGTTCCCGACGAGCACGGACGGCGGCGGCCCCGTCCAAGGCGACGGGTGACTCAGCTGAGCGGACGCCAATCAGCCGGGGATCCGCTGACCCGAGGGCTTCGGGACCAGGCGTTGGGAACACCGGTGAACCCGCCGCCTTAGGCTGCGATTGCCGGCCACAGCACAGGGTTAACGGGCGTGTCGATCAGGCCACCGACTTTGGCGCCGGGGATGACGTTCTCGAGCACTCCGAAGTGCGCTGGGTTGACCGGCGGGATGACGCGGATCTGGGAGTCGACGTAGATGATCGTCATGACCTTGCGCGGCATGGCCGTGCGGTTCGGGTTGGCATGGTGGAAGGTCCAGCCAAGGTGGTAGCTGACTTCTCCGAGGGTGTACGGCCCGTCCTCGACCTGGAGCCCAGCGGAGTCGACTGAGGCCTGGACCGCTGCCTCGGACTCGTCGCTGATCTCTATGTTGCGCCCGAGCTCGAGGCGGTGGCTGCCGACAGCGAAAGAAAGCGGCCCCATCTCGCGAGACGTCTCCTGCAGCGGCACCCAGACTGTGATGCTGCGATCGCTCGAAAGCGGCCAGTGGTATTGGTCAGCATGCCAGGGTGTGACGCCACCGCCCGGCTCCTTGTAGAGGCCTTGGTCCGCGAAGAGCCGCACGCTCTCCACCTCGAGAAGATCAGCGGCGATCTTCGCGAGCCGCGGGGAGAAGACGAAGCGGCGAACCGCCTCGTTGCGCGGCCACATATTCGTCACTTGCAGGAAGGCCTTGTGGTAGGTGGAGCGTTTTTCGAGCGGGACGGACTGGGTGTTGTGCTCAAGCAGCGTGCTGGTGATTTCGGGCTCGTAGGCGGCTATCGTCGCCGGGCTGAGTACGCCAGTCAACTTGACGAAGCCGTCGTTGCGTAGCCGGGCCACCGCCTCGGCCGCGACGGCGTATTCCTCGTCGAGCTCGCTTGGGCGCTCGGTCGTCGTCATCTCCGTGTTCCTTCCTCGCTCTTCGGCATTGTTCATCCCTTGATCGCGCCGTGCGCCAAGCCGGCGATGAACTGGCGCTGGAAGAACATATAGACGATCATCACCGGCGCGATCACGATCAGAGTGCCCGCTGAGAGCAGCGGCAGGTTGGTCGTGTACTGGCCGACGAAAAGCGCCAGTCCGAGGGGCGCCGTCTCTCGAGCTGGGTCCTGGATCATGATCAGCACGAGCAGGAACTGGTTCCAGGTCCACGTGAAATACAGCACCGCCAGCGTCGACAGGGCAGCGCGTGAGTTCGGCAGCAGGACTTTGGTGAGGATGGTTAAGTCCGACGCGCCGTCCATCTGGGCGGCTTCGATGAGGGCGACGGGCGTGTGGGCGAAGTGGTTGCGCATCCAGAAGGCGCCGAAGGGCATGAACGCGCCGATGAGCGGCAGGATCACGGACAAGTAGGTGTTCGTCAGGCCGACGGACTTCAGGTTGTAGTAGAGCGCGATGACGATCGCCTCGTACGGCACGGCCAGGCCGATCATCAGGCCGGCGAAGATCACGCGCTTGCCCGGGAAGTCGATCGTCCCGAAGGCGTACCCGGCGCAGGTGGCGAGGACGACGCCGACGGGCACGACGCCGATGCAGACGATGACGCTCGAACGCATCAGCGTCGAGAAACCCGCTACCGACCAAGCCGAGACGAAATTGCCCCAGTGCGGGTGCGCCGGCCAGGAGAGACCGGTGTTCAGGCTCCCGGGGGGCTCGAGCGCGGTGGTGGCGATCACGAGCAGCGGGATCACGATGCTCAGTAGGGCGAATAGCATCACGGCTCGCGTCCCGAGCCACTCGAGCCTGGTCGTCACGACCGCTCCCTTCCGGCCAGCCGAAGGACTGTGATCACGAGGAGCACTAGAAGCGAGAGGACCACGGCGAGGGCGCTGGCCTGGCCGACGTTGAAGGCGGTGAAGGCGAGCTGGTAGATCAGTAACCCCGGGACTATCGAGGCCACCCCCGGACCGCCCCCGGTCATGACGAACACGATGTCGAAGGCGCTCATGGCCGATATCGCAGTCACGGTGGCGGCGATGACGATTTCACCCCGCAGGTGCGGCAGCGTTACCCAGCGGAACTGGCGCAACCGCCCGCCTCCGTCGGTGGCGATAGCCTCGTAGAGCTCGATGGGGATGCGCTGGGCGCCGGCAATAAAGAAAGCCAGGCACAGGCCCAAAGTGATCCACGAACCGACCAGCCCGACCGCAGGGAAGGCCCAGGTGAAACTGGCCAGCCACGGCTGGGCCACCCTGCCGAGGCCGACCCAGCGCAGGGCCTGGTTGATAAAGCCGTTTTCACCGTACATCCACTGCCAGATCACGGCCACCGCCACCGCCGGCAGCACCTGGGGCAGGAACAGCACTGCCCGCGTAAACGTCCAGTGCGGCCGGCGCGGCCCGGTGATTAGAGCGGTCAGGAAGAGGGCGCTGACGATCGGGATCACGCAGAAGTAAAGCATCAGCTCGAAGGCGTGGACCACCGCCACGCGTAGCTGAGGATCCGAAAAGACGTGAACGAAATTGGAAAAGCCCGCGCCCGTCTTGGTGCCAATGCCGTCCCAGTTATAAAACGAGAGGACGATCGTCTGGATCCAGGGGAGGATCATGAACACGGCGTAGAAGCCGACAGGGAGGAGCAGGAAGGCGTAGGCGACCAGCGCTCTGCGCCATTTCCTGCTGAGCCGCCGGCGCCGACCGGGTTGGGTAACCGCCGTCGCACTTCCTGTGGCGGCGACGGTCTCCTGCCCGGCCAACACCGTGCTCATGACCGCCTCAATTCGCGCTGACCACTTTTTTTGTCAGCAGTACACCTGCGTTAGCCGTGCGCCTGGGCCCAGCCCGCTTGCACGGTGGAAAGAGCCGCCTGAGCGGTGGTCTTGCCGCCGATCAGTTCCTCGGTTTGCTGGGTCCACGCGGTGTTGGCCGTTGGGAAGGCGTTGGCGAAGTAGCCGTAGAGGCCGTCAGATTTCACAATCTCTCCCCACGCCTTTATGTACTCGGCGTTCAGCGACCCGGGAGCGGCCGTGATGCCCGAGAGGCTGTTGGGCAGGTTCCCCTGGGCGAAGACCGCCGGGGCAACGGCGGCGCTCACCGAGTAATTGAGGAAGGCGGCTGCCACCTGCGGGTACTTCGTCTTGGCCGAGATGGCGTAACCGGCGGTGCCGCCCACCATGGCGGTGTAGCGGCCGCCCGGCTGGGCGGCGGGGAAGGCGGCGAAGCCCACGGCGCTCTTGAGGCCGCCCTGGTACTCCCAGGTGTCCCAGTTGCCATCGTTGATGAACAACGCCTTGCCGGCGTTGAACTCCGACACCGCCTGAGTGAGGGCGTCGGCAGATGCGTCCGCGTTGATGTAACCGTCCTTGGCCCAGGTGGCGAGCTGATTGGCCCCGGTGCGAACGGCGGGGATGTTGATGTTCGAGCCCTTGACACCGAAGATCCAGTTGTTGACCGGGGCCGGCGACGAGTAGTCGTCTGCCACCTGCTGGACGAGGAAGGCGCCGTGGCCGTCCTCCGCGGCGAGCTCGAGGCCGGTGTAACCTGCTGCCTTGGCTTTGGCGAGGTCAGCGTTCAGGTCGGCGAGCGTCTGCGGCGGCCCCGAGATGCCGAGCTTCTGCATCAGCGTTTTGTTATAGAAAATCCCTGTCAGGTCAAATCCTGAGGACACCGCGTAGAGCGGGCCGTTGCCGGCGACGAGGTTAGAGCCCATCCGGTACTCGTCCAAGGCGTAGGGCGAGATCGATTTCGTCCAGCCGTACTGGGCCGCGTAGGGGTCGAGGTTGAGCAGCAAATGGTCCTTCACGGCGGTCTCGAGGGTGACGACCTCGGACAGGTCGGGGGGTGTGCTCGACGCCAGCTCGAGGTTGATCTTGGGGAGGTAGTCGGTGTAGCTCGTTGTCTGCTGGACAATCTTGACGTTCGGGTGCAATTTCTCGAACCCCGCGATCAGGGCCGGCGTCAGTTTCGAGGTGTCCTCGGTGGCCAGCGTGAGCGTCACCGGCCCGGTCGGGAACGCCGTGCCGGCCGTCGCGCTCTGCGGTGTGCGAGCGTGCGCGCTGGCCCATGCCGGCGCCACGCTTCCCATAGCGACCAGGGCGACGGACGAACCGATCGCGCCCAGCCAGGCGGCCGTTCTGGCCGCCGATCTGCCTTTTGCCTTCATTTATGTCTCCTGTCTGTCTCATTTTCGAACTGACTGCTACCTTCGCGTACCTGAGCGCTCAACGGGGCGCGCTCCCTTCCAGGCTCGAGGTCTCGACTATGGCGTCCTCCCGATGCCACAGCTCCTCGACCAGGTCGCACCCGATACCCGGAGAACGCAACGGAGCGACATTGCCCGCCTCGACCCGGGGCAGCGCAGTGACGAGCTCGCGGTACCAGCCTCGGTAGAACGCGCGTACCCCTTCTTGAACGAACGCATTGCCGAGACTGCAGGAAAGGTGCACGCCGACGGCAAAGTTGACTGGACCTGTGCAGTCGTGCACGGCCACCGGTAGGTACTGGGCATCGGCCAAGGCGGCGATCTTGAGCGCTTCGCTGATCCCGCCCGCCCACGCAGGGTCGAACAGGACGACCTGCACGGCGGCGTGCTCGATCATCGACTTGAACATCCTGGCCGAGCCGACGGTCTCGCTGGCGGCGGTCGGGGAAGTCACCTCGGCGCAGAAGCGCGCTAGCGCCTCGAGGGAGTCCATTCGCAGCGGGTCCTCGATCCACATCGGCTGGTACGGCTCGAGCGCCCTAGCGATCCTCAGCGCGGTGGGGAGGTTCCATTTCGAGTGCAGTTCAGCGATGATCTCAACTTCGTTGGCCGTCGTCTCGCGAATCTGACGGAAAGGCTCGACGCCGCGCTCGAGGTCAGCGACGGAGATGTGCTGGCCGCCGGTACGCTCGGCGAACTCGTCGAACGGCCAGATTTTCATGGCCGTAATCCCTTCGGCGAGCAGGTCCTTGGCCAGGGACCCGGGGTCGGAGCGGGACCATTCGAGATCCGACCGCCCTGCATCCGTTGGCGACTGGCGCCGGCTCGACCAGTTGCTCACCGGCAGGTCTGGTGAGTCGGGCAACTCGCGTACGTAGGTGGGGCCGGCACAGGTGTTGTAGACCGGGACCGATTCTCGGGCCAAGCCCCCCAGCAACTGGTAGAGCGGGAGCCCGGTGTGCCGGCCGAGCAGATCCCACAAGGCGATGTCGACGGCCGAGCGGCCTCGGTTCTCCGTCCCTGTGCCGGCGGAGCCGACGAAGCCCTCGAGGGCCCGGGAGTGCCGTTCGATGGCGCGTGGGTCCTTGCCGAGCAGGTAGGAGGCCGCCGTCTCGTGCACCCAAGCGGCCACAGCACGCGCTCCGAAAAAGGTCTCGCCGAGGCCGGTCAATCCGTCGTCAGTCGCGAGCGCGACGTAGCAAAGGTTCGGGTAGTCCCGCAGCCGCAACGTCGTCACGCTCGAGATCCGCAATGTCCCCCCCTACATAGGTTCCATCGGATCATAGATTAGTCAGATAAGACCGTCAATTCTAGTCAGACAAGATTAGGCTAACAATCAGAAGGATCATCGGGTACAGTCAGACAAGATGATTATCTCTAGTCAGATAAGATCCCTCAACTGATCGAGCAACATGCGCCGGGCCGGCAGGGACCGGTGGCCGAGGCGGGACCGAGGTGAACACGGGGGGGGACGGAGAGCGCCGCGAGCGGCCGGGCAGCCGGAGGCGTGGTTCGCCGACCACGAATGTCGAGGGTGGCCAACACGAGATGGTTCTCGACCGGGTAGGGCGCGACATCGTTGCCGGCCTGCACGAGCCCGGCACTCCTCTCGACCCGGCGGCCGTGGAACGCGAGCTCGACGTCAGCCGGTCTGTCGTGCGCGAGGCGCTGCGCGTCCTGGACACCCTTGGCATGGTTCGCGCTTGGCCGAAGCGTGGTACGTTCGTGCGACCTCGAAGCGATTGGAACTGGCTCCACCCGCTCGTGCTGTCGTGGTCGCAGGACCAGCAACGCGACGTCGAGTTCCTCCAGGCCGTGGCCCAGATGCGCGAGATCGTCGAGCCGAACGTGGCCGCCATCGCCGCCGCGCACCGCACTGAGGCCGAAGCGCTCGAGCTGGCCGCGGCTCTCAGGGCGATGGAGGGGGCCGACTGGGACATCGAGCAGTTCATCGACGCGGACGTGCGTTTCCACCACGTGTTGTTGTGGGCCACCCACAACGAGCTACTGGCGCAGATGGGGAGCGTGATCGAGTCGGCCATCCGCAACCACGACCGCGGGGTCAGCGCGCAGCACTGGGTCGAGTCGCTCGGGTTGCACCGAGAGGTAGCCGACGCGGTCGCACGACGCTCACCCGGGGATGCCGAAGCGGCCATGCGACGGGTGCTCGCCCAGGCGCTCTCTGACGTCGTCGGAGCCGATGCCGCGGTCAACGGGAGCGCGGCCCCGGGCAGGGGCGCGCGCTCCTCACCCACGGCGCGCGCCCGGCGTGGCCAGGCGCACGCTTGAGAGTTCTGGTGGCCGGGGTCGCTCCGCGCCATCGTGCCCTTCCCCTCCTGGCGACGAGCGACCGTGCACTGCGTACCGTCGCCCTCCACCCCACGACCGAGGATGGGGCTCTCGTGGTCGTGCCCGCTTACACCTCGGCCGACTTCTGCGTCACCGCAGAGTCGTGAACGGAGCGCCCGGTCGGTCCGCCGGCGCGGCCTGGCGCAGGTTCGAGATGGCCGCCGGCGGCGGAGGTGCCCTCATAGTCGACGAGGCGACCGGCCTGCCCAGCGCGATCGAGTTCCCACCCTCGACCCAGCTGGCGCCGATCGTTTGCAGGACCTCGCTGCTAGTCCGCGTGGGCGGTGACGAGGTTCGCGCCCTTGCCGGCGGCCTCGACTACCCCGGGGCCGAGGAGCTCAGCGGCTTCAGCGTCGTAGCGGTGGAAACCACCGCTCCCGGCACGAGCACGGGCGTCCCCGCCGGTGCCACCGGTCCGGGAGGAGGTGCCGCAGCGTGGCGTGTACGCACCGAGCTGTCTGGATGGTCGTTGCTCCTCGACTACCGCATTGGCGGCGAGCTCCCCCGAGTCAGGCTGGCATTTGAGCTCAGCCGCGCGGCGGCCGCACCGCGCCCTGTGCGCAACGTCGAACTGGAGCTGGCGTTCGCTCTGGACTCCGCCGAGTGGCTGCTGCACGCCCCCGGGAACCGGGTCGCGCCGGGGACCTGCCTCGCCGAAGTCGACACCGAGCTCGCCGTCTCACCCGCCACCGGCAGCCTCGGTTCGCTCGGCCTGGTCGTGCTTAGCCACCGCCGCGTCCCCGCATCCCTCATTTTGTGGCCCCTCTCGCACAGCGAGATCGGCTCGATCACGCTCGCCCCCGAGACGAGCGGCGTGAGGCTCCGGCTCAAGACGAACCTCGCCGGCGACCCCGATCCAGGCGAGCCGCTGCGCTATACCGGGATCAACTTCGACACGCTAGCCGGGGATTGGGACGAGGTGCGGGGCCAGATCCGTCCGGCGTTACGCTCGCTCGGCGTACGGTCGCCCGGCCCCAAGCCGGACTGGGCCCGGTCGGCGGCCATCTACGAGGTCCAGGTCGGCCGCTCGGTGTTCTTGGACGGGTGGTCATACGAGCCTTACCCCCGCCTGGAGGACGTGACCGCCGACCTCGGACGGATCGTCGCTCTCGGCTTCGACACGGTCCAGCTAATGCCGCGCCAGCCGTACCCGAGCTACAACGTGCACAACTACAACGACATAGACACCACGTACGGCGGCGAGGAAGCGTTGGCAGTGTTGGTCCTGCGGGCGCACGAGTTAGGCCTGCGGGTGGTCCTCGACGTGGTGCTGCATGGCGTTCTAGACCGGCGTTCGATCCGCGATGCGCTGGCCCGAGTCGAACAGAACGGGATCCTTGACACCCCGGCGCCTCCTGTCGGCGACCTCTTCGCCGGCACGCCGAGAACCCTCGCGGCCCTGCAGCGGGCGTGGTGCCAGCACATCGTCGATTTCGCCCCGTACTGGATCGAGGGCTCCCCCGAGGTCCACCCACTCACCATCGAGCACTCGGAGTGGTTCTGCAGGGACAGTTCGGGGCGGCTCACCGGCATCTACACCGAAGCCTTCGATCTCGCCGAGGAGAGCTGGCAGGAGTGGTTCTGCGAGACCGCGCTCCGCTTGGTAGAGCGCTTCGGGATCGACGGCCTCCGCTTCGACGCCCCGACCTATAACAACTTTGCCAACTGGTCGTGGCAACGCCGCCACCGGGCGAGCGCCTCGAGCACCGGTTGTGTGGCGCTGTTCGAACGCCTGCGAGGCCAGCTGAAAGCGCGCTTCCCCGACGTGCTGATGTTCACCGAGCCCTCAGGCGTCGTGCTGCGAGAGTCGATGGACATGAACTACAACTACGACGAGCTGTGGCTCGTGCCTGCGCTCACCGCCGGGGGCGGCAAGACCTCCAAGGCGATCAGCGGGTCGCAGCTCGCCGCCTGGTTCGACGAGCGCGACGCCACGCTTCCTGCCGAGGCCTTGACTTGCCACCACCTCGATTCTCACGACACCTTTTGGTGGCCCCCACCGGGTCGTAAATGGCGGCGAGAGCAGGTTGGACTACCGGCGACCCGCGCCCTCACCTGGTGCCTGGCGCTTTCAGGCGGGGCATTCATGATGTTCACGGGCGGCGAGACCGGGATGGAGGAGGACCTGGCGCGCACGCTGGCACTGCGACGCCAACGCGACGAGCTACGCGAGGGGGCGGCCGACTTCTCTGCCGCCGTGTTCGACGACAAGGCCGTGTTCGCGGTCCTGCGCTACCGCGGGCCGGCCGGCGTGCTTGTCGTCGTCAACTTCTCGTCGCGAGAAATAAGCGCGGCGTGCGAGTTGCGCGGGGGGTGGCGAATTACCGGCACCGACTCAGACCGGCCCTCGCACGTCGAACTCGCCCCGTACGGGTTGGCGCTTCTGGACGTACGGCGGCAGCAAACGCGGCTTTAGAGAAAAAGGAGTTACTTATGGGAACACAAAGCACCCTCGTCGACCAAGTTAGCCAACCAACGTATTGGGACCAGGCGATCCGCCCTCCGGAAATAGCTTTCCCCGAATGCCCCGCGCCCAGCCCCTTAGAGGAGTACCTTTTTGACCTGCAGGGGTTCTTGCTCTTGCGAGGGGCGCTTAGCACCGAGGAGGTGGCGGCCTGCAACGCCATTGTGGACGACATTCCAGAGTCACTGCAGCGCCGCGAATGGTGGGGCCATGTCCAGCGGGAGGACCATCCCGAGCATCGGGGCCGCAGCTACCAGCAGATCTATGAGTCTGGAGCGGCTTTTGAAAAACTGATCGACCATCCCAGCTGGATCAACTACGTGCTGCGGTTCGTCGGCGGCCAAGACACCTTCGACTACCATCACGGCCCACTATTTATCGACGAGAACTTCGTGACCTGTCGGGGCTCAGGCGACGCCATCCCCATCCACGGCGGCGGCCATGACCATTGCAAGAAGATGAGCTATGGGTACGCCAACGGTCGCTTCTATTGCGGCCAGGTAAACGTGTTGGTCGCGCTGACGAAGACCGGCCCAGGTGACGGGGAGACGATGCTTATCCCCGGGTCGCACAAAGCCAATATCGTGCACCCGGCGTTGTTGGAGCAAGGGCAAGGCCGATGGGTAACGGGTGGGTCGCTCGACGCCATACCTGGAGCGGTATCTGTGTTCATGGATGCGGGCGATGCGATCGTGTTTGTAGACTGCTGCTGCCACGGCTCAGCCAAACGGACGGCGGAGGGGGAACGGCGTTTTACCGTTTTCCGGTACGGCTCAAGCTGGAACCGAACTCGCTGGGGCTATACGCCTTCGGACCAACTATTGCACCGGTTGAGCCCATACGCAGCGTCCATCATCAGGACGACGGACGGGACCATCAGACCTCCGGCACCGCCTGGCCCCTCGGCTTAGGGGACGGAAGGGTGAGCGTGACGACTTGTTGAGCGAGCCCCGGATCTCGCGCCGCCTAACGCTCAAGCGGGGAGGGAAGGTCACAGGTTCCTAGGCCCGGAGACCTTCCCCACTGCCCGAAGTCCCGGCATGCGGTCACTCTCCAAAGAAGATCGGCACAGGGGCGACATCTCTTGAACGCCTCTCAGCCCGCTCTCAGCCCCGACCTCCGGTCCTCGGCGCTCCCAGACGCCAGGCGCTTCGAGGGCAAGTTTCAGTCTCCTTGCGCTTCACCTAATTGTCTCTATAGATTTGATGTCATGACTCAGTCGAGCCGGGTCGGGGTTCCCCGATGGCCAACACCACCATCGCTCTCGACCACTCCGACGGCGCCCGCTTGTACGTGCTTTTAGCAAAGGAATGATTTGACTGACACCCAAGAGCCGTGGGGCAGCGTGCCGGCGGACGAACCGCACCGGCCAGCCCAGCCGCTCACCTTCCATTGGTTCCTGCCCACTTCGGGCGACAGCCGCGAGATCGTCGGGGGCGGCCACGGGGCGGCCCAAAACCAAGTGGCGCGGAGGCGTGAACCAACCATCGGCTACCTGACCCAGATAGCGCGGGCGGCCGAAGAGCTTGGCTTCGTTGCCGCCCTTACGCCCACCGGCTCTTTTTGCGAGGACGCTTGGCTTACTACAGCGATGTTGTGCTGCACCACGGAAAAGTTGAAGTTCCTGGTCGCTTTCCGCCCGGGCTTTTACTCTCCCACGCTAGCGGCGCAAATGGGAGCGACCTTCCAACGCCAGTCCGGAGGACGTCTACTGGTCAACGTCGTAACCGGCGGCGAACGCAAAGAGCAACGCTCCTACGGTGACTTTTTGGAAAAAGACGACCGCTATGCCCGGACCGATGAGTTCTTGGCCATTGTGCGGGATCTGTGGGACGGCAAGGAAGTCGACTTCCATGGGGACCACTTGGCGGTCGAGGCTGCTTCTTTGTCCGCGCCGCCCGCCCCTGTGCCGCTCGTCTATTTCGGTGGGTCGTCCGCGGCCGCCCTGGGCGTCGCCGCCCGCCATGCCGACGTTTACCTGACCTGGGGGGAGCCGCCGGACCAGGTGAAGGAGAAGATCAACCAGGTCCGGTCACTGGCCCGCGCCTTGGGCCGGGCGCCCCGCTTCGGGGTACGGCTGCACGTCATCAGCCGTGACCGCTCGGACCAAGCTTGGGCCGAGGCCGACCGTCTGCTCGCCGGGGTCGACGCCCGCCAGATCGAGGCGGCGCAAGCCGGATTTGCCAACAGCCAGTCTGAAGGCCAACGGCGCATGCGCGAGCTGCACGGTAGGTCGACCGCGAACCTCGTGGTGGCCCCAAACCTGTGGGCCGGCATCGGGCTCGTGCGAGGGGGCGCCGGTACGGCATTGGTCGGTAGCCACGAGGAGGTTGCTGAGCGGATCCTGGAGTACCACGCTCTCGGCGTCGACGAGTTCGTCCTGTCCGGCTACCCCAACCTCGAAGAAGCCTATTGGTTTGGCGAAGGGGCCCTTCCTCTCCTCGCTCGCCGAGGTTACTGGCACCACCCGGCAGCCGCCCCTTGAAGCGAGGAGACGCCGAGTAACTGGGTCAGCGGCATATTGCCCCCGGGATGGTGGGATCGCAGCAGCCATTTCTCAAGGGGTACGGGTCGCCCTCGACGCAGACGTAGTGAGGGGGGCAGCAGCCACAGTCCTTGGAGCCAAAGCATTTCCAGCCCTGCGTGCACGGCCCGACCGTTGGGCAGCAGTATTCAGTCTTGGGGTCGTAGCAGGTGTACTGCTTGCCCTTGAGGGCGCCTTTGGAAAATGCGCCCGGTGTCCACTGACAGCATTCTTGCCCCGGCAGGCAGCAAGTGGCCCCCTCTGAGGCGGGCCCGTACTCCGCCCCGGCGGGACCGCATTGCTTGTACCGCGGGTCGTCGATCGGCACGGTAGTGCACGCCGAGCAAATGTGTTGTTCGATCAGGCAGTAGGGTAAAGCACCCCCGCAACTGGAGCAATTGTTTTGCCCGGTTACCCAGTTGCAACCCCCCATACAGCAGTCTTCGCATTGACCGAAGCAGCAGACCTTTGGGGGTGTGCATAAGTCGACGCAAGTGCCGTTCTCACATTTCTGGCACTTGGGGTCGCAGCCGCGGCACCGCAGCCCAGCCGGAGTCGGAGCCAGCTGCTGGCAGCGCAGAGGGTCGGCAGGGGCGCAGTTCCCGTGGTCCTGACAACATTGGGTGGGATCGGGACAGTTTGACTGGCAGATCCCTTGGTAGCACGACATACATGGCAGGCCCGTTATTTGGTGGCAGTCGTCCCGGCAGGCGTCGAGGGCTGGGTCGTACGGGGCGCACGGGTACGGGCAGGCAGGAGCACACCCACCTCGGACGACGTCGCAGACGTAACCCGGCGGGCAGGCATTTGAGCACGTTTCGTCTTCCGGGTCGCACTGCATGCAGTCCGGGCCGCAGATCGAAACGCACGTCCCATAGTTGCAGAACTTGCACCGGCCGCATTCTTGTAGCCTTCTGCTTGGCTCGTTCACGCATTGGAGCTCCGCTTTGTAACCGGCGTTCATGGCATTCTGGATGCACAAGGCGTAGTTCGTCGACCCTGCTTTGCAATCTGCCGCCGCTGCAGCCTGCGCTTGCCCGGCAAGGTCGATGCACTCTTGGGGGATATTCGACTTGTCGTGGCACTCGGTGCCCTGGGCGAGGGCCCGCCGGGCGGTGAGCCCGTACAGCCCACCCCCGACGGTGACGGCCGCCAGCATGCGCACGCCTTGCAGCAGCACCTGGCGACGGGTGACCCGCCCATCGGCAGTCTCCCGCGCCAGCCGGTCGAACCAGTGCTCTGTCATGCGCCGCAATCTCCGGCCCCAAAGCGCGGGAGCGGTTTGCGCGTCATGCTGACCACCGAGCTCAGGCGGGCCCGCCGTCAGCCGCCGGTCGGGACTGGCTGTGGGTCACCGCGGGCGCCGGCCAGTACCGCTGCCGCCCCACCGAGCACCGCCGAGGCAATGCGGGCCCGCTCGTCGACCAGCACCCCCATCGGCGTGCCTCCGGCGCCGAAGGCTCGCATTGCCTGCCTGTCGGGGTCGAGCAGCACCAGGGAGC
>JASHVH010000049.1 GCA_030039575.1 Acidimicrobiales bacterium
ACGGGGCGACCGTGCGCGTGCCCGGATCCGAGGTGGCGATAAGGACCGCCAGCCCGCGCTCGGTTGCCTTCTCCAGGTAGACGGTCGGGCAGCCGATGTGATGGCTACGACGGATCGCCACCGAGGCAATCCCGTAGGTCGCAGCTCGCTCAGCGGCGATCGCCACCGCCTTCTCGACGAGCCAGATGCCGGGCAGATACCTCCCATCCCAAACGATCACGGCGCCCCTGTCGGATCGCGTCTCCGGCTCGCCGGTGGCCGTCATCTCTCCGTTCTGCAATTCCTCGAGGTAGTCGGGCGCCAGCCTGAGGCCGTGCGTCGTCCGGCCGAGCGTCTCCGCGTGCACCAGACCGCACGCCAAGGACTGAGCTTTTTCTTCGTCACAACCGGCGGCCCGGAACAACCGCTGCAGCATGTCGAGCAGTGACTCCACTGACAGGCGGTCGATGGCGGGGTCGTCCACGTGGACTAGCCCCCACCCGCTGTGTTGGGCGCAGCGGAGCGCGCCCGCTGGCCTGCTCCCGTCCCCGTCATATCGGGAGGCATCCGGGCCCGAGCGGCTCAAAGGTTTTGTAGGTGAGGATGAACTCTTGGTGTCCGAGGCCCTCTGACTTCGTCGGGACACCCTCCGCAGTTCGCCGGACCGTTTCGAGGATCTCGAGCGCTACATCGTCGAGGGTCGCTCGTTGCTCGAGCACTTTGCCCGCGTCGACATCCATATCCTCGCTCAGGTTGCGGAATGTCCGCGGATTGGCGCAGATCTTAACGATGGGTGCGATCGCCGATCCGACCACCGATCCCCGCCCCGTGGAGAACAGGACCATGTGGCAGCCAGAGGCCACCATCTCGATCACGGTGGCGTTGTCGTTGATGTTCGGTATGCCGAAGCGGAGCCCACCGTCGTTGACCGTGTCCATCAGGTACAGGCCCGGCCCACTTGGTCTGACGGCAGGTTTGAGCATTCCCACGATGGGAGCCGAACCGCTCTTGGCGTACGCGCCGAGAGACTTCTCCTCGATCGTGGTTAGGCCTCCGGTGATGTTCCCACCTCCGAAACTGCTGTACCCGAGATCGGTGTGGTACTGGTGCGCCTTTGCCATCGCTGCGTCAATGGCCTGTGCCAGCTCGGGGGTGACAGCACGATCGGTCATGTGCGCCTCGCACCCGAAGAGCTCACAGGTCTCCTCGAACATCGCCGTGCCGCCCGCCGCACAAATCCCGTCGAAGGCGAGCCCGATGGCGGGGTTGGCGGTGAGCGCGCTCGTGCCGTCCGAGCCGCCGCATTCGGTCCCGATCATCAGATCCGCCGCTGTGAAGGGAGTCCGCCCCCCCTTCTCGACCTCTGCGCGCAGGTCGTCCACGATCGTGAAGCCTTTCTCGATGGTCGACCTCGTACCACCCTGCTCCTGGATGACCAGCACGTCGACGGGCCGACCCGAGGAGCTGATGACCTCGGCTAGGGCGGAGCGCTTGAACTCCTCACAGCCGAGCGAGACAAGCAACACCGCGCCGACGTTGGGGTGCGTGCAGAGCGATTGCATCATTGAGTCGGCGTAGTCGCTCAGGTAACAGCCCGGGAACCCAATTAGCTGCACTGCTTGTGGTTCGTACTTCGAGGCGATGGTGCGCGCCACGTGGTGGGCGCACTCAACGAGGTAGGCAACCACCACGTAGTTGCGGATGCCTTTCCGACCGTCCGCTCGTAGGTAGCCGCTCGCCCTCATCGTGTCCAAGGGGTTCGGAGCGTTCATTCCCAGTGGTACTCCTCATTATTAAGGTAGTCACTCTGCACGTTGTGCATGTGCACGTGCTGGCCGACCTCGATGTCTGCGGTCGCAGAGCCGATCGGCACTCCCAATTTGACGATCTTGGCGCCGCAAGAGATCGGCAGGATGGCGATCTTGTGACCAAGCGGGACCCGTTCCACCGCACGGACTGTGAGCTCGCCCAACTCGACGGTCGACCCGGGTTCGATGTCGTCGATGGCGACTGCGACGTTGTCGTGTTCGGACAGTCGCAGCGCTGCGTTGCCCACACCGACCTCAGGACGGTCAGGCAATATCGAAAGAGGTACAGCGCACTTCCTGCAGAGGCTGCGGGGTCTCGCTCCATTCGTGGTACGAGACGACGACCTTGCCGTCGGCGAGCTGGACAACGCTCGGATAGCCGATGTGCTGATAAATGCCGGGGTGGAACGCGTCAACTGCGCCGCGAGCGTGCCCGCCGGCTCCCATCCCGTACGACGAACTCGGGCGGTCCATACCGGTGAGGACCGGGACTCCGCCCTGGCGGACGACGAACTCGTCGGCGACGTCCCAGTTCAGACCATCCTCAGAGACGATCCCGCGCACCCCGTACGGCGGGCGCCGATAGCCATAGACGAGCAAGTAGCGGCCATCGGTCAGTCGGATCGCCTCCGCCGGGAACCCCCAGATGTTGGTCCAGCGAGGGGGAGACCAGCAAAACCCACCGTCCTCGGAGATCACGATAGCCATGTTGCGCGAGTCGAAGCTTGGCTTGACGTGCGTCCTCAGGAAGCAGACCAGCGTCCCGTCGTCCAGGCGAAGAAGTGCTGGCTCTTCGAAGTTGATGATTGAGGCCGGGTCGTACGCGAGGGTGGAGTAGTACTCCCAATTGTCCCCGCCGTCGTCGGAGCGCAGAAGCGCTGAACGGGTCACCTCGCGAAACGCCTCGTCTGGGTTAGGGTGACCGTATTCCTCGAGGCGCCCGTATAGGCCCAGGAAGAGGGATCCGCTGGGCATCTGCCAAGCTCCGAGGCGGCAGCCGCCGTGCTTCATCGGCCTCACGTTCACAGGGATCGGCTCCGTCCAGCTACGACCCTCGTTAGTCGACTTAAGAACGAACGTCCCTAGCCAACTCTGTAACTTGTGGGCCCAGCTCCAGTCACCCCACTGTTCCGTGAGAGGGCCGGAACTCCACGAGACCCCTTCAGGTCGCACACCGCGCTTGAAGTAGCCGCATATTGCCAGGTTGACCATCCAGGTGCCATCTTCCAGCTCGCAGAACCCGCAGTCCCAGTTGCCAGTTCGATCGCTCCAAGGCAACACGACCGTCGGCTGAGTCCAGCTCGACCCTCCGTCGCTCGAACGGGTGAGCAGCGTCTGGCCGCTGTCGTGATGGTAGGGATAGCGCTCCTGATTGAAGACGGCGACGATGTCCCCACCCGAGAGAGTGCGGGTACTGACCTGGTTCACGCAAAGAGCCGGATCGGCAAAGATCGTGTGCTGCGAGACGTTCTCGAGCTGTACCTTCATCCGGCCTCTATCTCGTCGCTTCCCGTCTCTTGTATACGTGATGCATCGACTCGTTGTCAACCCGTCGCCCCGAGTAGTTTCCTGCTCGGGTGCCGCTGTACGCGTGATCCACCTGCTCCTCGACACGGGGGCTGCGCTGAACCTCGACCTTGACGCGCCCAAGGTCGTCGGCTCCCAATCGCCTCAGACGGGAGCTTCGTCGCCACGCGCTTGGCGGCTTCGGCCAGAGCACGAGCGCGCCGCCTAGCCCACAGCTTGTCGTCCGTTGGCGGCGGCGCGTTTCCCCAGGCCAGGTGTCTGCCGTTGGCGACCGGCCACGATCGGCGGCGTCCGCGGGATGAACGCGGGCTGGAAAGCCGTTAGAAGTCAGGTCGACGCGGTGGGGATCTAGAGAGGGAATGTTGAGCTTCACTTCCCAACTTCCAGGAACTTCTTGGCTTCGGTCAGGTGCTGGAGAGAACGCGTCAGGTCCGCGAGCAGGGCCTCGATCTTCGCGAAATCGACTGAGGTAGCACTGTCGGCCAAGACGCGCTTGCCGACCCAGTGCATCCACAAGTAGGTCAACTGGACCCGACCGGGGTCTGGGTGCTCTTTATCGAGCACCAGGATCGCTTTGTCACCGTACTGGGCGAAGGGCACGGTGCTGGCGCGACCTCGGGACTGCCGAAAACGGCGATGCGAACGCAAGCGTCGCGGTTCGCCATCGCGTTGCCGAGCTCGTCCAGGATTTTGCGCAAATCCTGCTTTCCCGTCTTCGCCTCCCAGACACCGTTGATTGCGGCACCCCCGGTGTCTTCTGGGTTGAAGATGACCAGCTCGTCTCCCGTTTTGGGCCCAAGCAGGCCCGGCTCGGTACCCACTTGTACAGCGACGTCGCCGAAGTGGACTGCTTCTTGGTTGACTAGCTCGTGCAGCTCGTCCTCGAATTTGAACCCTTTCTGAGATATCAGGTCGAAGACTTCCTTGGACGCCGAATCAGCGGCGGCGGCAGAGGTCATGAGCTCACGCAGTTCAACCAGTTGCCGCCTCCGACATCGACCCAACCCCAAGAGGCATGCTGCGAACCTTCGGCGTCTCTCCTAAGCCGTCGGCGAGCTCGGTGCCCGGGCCCGTGTCGTCGAGGTGGAGGAAGGCCTGCCATTCGCTCACGATGCGAATTCGCTCGCCAGTCAACGGAGTGCCCTAGGTGTGAGCCCGGACGCCTCGCTTCAGCTGACCCACACCTGGGTCGACACCGACGGTGAACATGTTGTGGTCGACATGCTTCGTCGCCGACGTGGCTATTTGTCGTTATGCTGATTGGGTTCTTGGCTGTCACGCCGGCGACGGTGCTCCTGTCAAGGGGACGTTCTTTTGTCGGTGGGCCGCGTCCCGGCCCGGCATTCGGCCACCCCTGAGGTGCGTGGCCCTGACAGCTACAACGGGTTCGCTTACGCCAACCCCGTCCGTCATGTGCTGGCCAACCTCCTCGGCGCCCAAAAGGAAGTGGCCGCCGCACCTAGCGGCTCGAACGGCGACACTTGGTCATGGCCCACGCGGGCTTCAGGGCTCGGAGACCTCGAAGCTGATGCCGGGCCGCACCACCACACTCATGTGGTGTTCAGTGCCAGCCCGGAAGAGCCCGTCGAGTCCTATCTTTACCAGCCGTTACTTGGGTTCTACCTGGCGGTGGTAAGGAGGGCGAAGAGGCTGCAGTCAGAGCGTCTCGACGCTTATGTCGGTTATGTGCTGCTCGCCCTCGTCGCGATCATGAATTTCGCGGCGCCGCTGGGGTGACAGGCGGCTTCAACGCGGAGCGCTGCCACCCACGTCCGTCTCCTGAAAGAAGGTGCGGATCCCAGGGTGCAGAGGTAGGGACTCCAGTTCGGTCCGTGTGAACCACCCGGTCGCGTCAGTCTCATGGACGCTGTAGCCGGGGAACATCTCGTCCACGTCGGCGAAGACGATATAGAAGGTCCAGCCTCCTCCGCAGGGCTGGGGATAAACACTGGTTTTCCGGTACCGAGGCACTGTCCCGACCTCTTCCTCCATCTCCCGGCGAGCCGCGGCCTCGGGCGATTCCCCTGCGCGGATGGCCCCTCCAGGAATGCCCCAGGAACCGCCTTCGTCGACGGACGTGGCACGTTGCTGCAAGAAGAACCGCGGTTGTCCGCCATCCGGCGGCACGTAACGCAGCAGAAGCCCCGCACCTCCGAGGGCTCCCCAGTGCACGTGACCGGCATCACAAATAAACCATTGGTCCACGGGCGAATGCTAGGCCACCTTTTTGGGCCCCATTTGAGAGGTTCGGCCACACTGGCACCGGCACACTCACCCCGACCTGGCCACCAGGTCCCTCATCCGACTGCTGCCCGGTTTAGGGCCATGACAGCTGCGGAGGGCAAACCGGGCTGACCCAACGGTCACGTCCACACCGCTGGTACGCTGTAGCTGGCGATGGAGCTCGCCACGCTGCCCCGGGACTGTTGCAACTTTTTGGCCGGGGATGATGGCTCCTACCGGACTGGTTTGTTTCGAGGTAGGAGTTGCGTTATGGACACCGAGCTGGAGCAACTGGCCGAAGCGGCCAGAAGTCTGGCGGTTGCCGCCGCCCACGGGGATGAGCTGGCCACGCGAGCCGAAAGGCCGCAAGACCGGCTGGGCCGGGGGCGCTTCAACGTATCTGTTTTGGGAGAGTTCAAACGAGGCAAGTCCACCCTGGTCAACGCTCCCCTTGGCCTGGAACTGATGCCAACTGGCGTCCTCCCGCTGACGGCTGTGGCGACCGAGGTGGCATACGGGCCGCCGGGCGCCACCGACGTGCACCTAGATGGGGTGAGTGAGGAGGTCGACCTCGCCCATCTGGCCGACTACGTCACCGAAGCCGGTAACCCGGGCAACGGGCGCCAGGTCAGCCGGGCTGAAGTCCGGGCCCCGGCCGAGCTGCTGCGCCCCGGGGTGGTGCTCGTGGACACGCCGGGGATCGGTTCGGTGTTCTGCCACGATGAGGCGGCGGCTCGTCCTCTCCTCGATGCCGATGGGGCCATATTGGCGCTTTCGGCCGATGCCCCGCTTTCGGAAGAGGAGCGAAAACTGCTGGGCGCCTTGTCCGAGCGTGGCGCGCCCACCTCTTTCGTCCTCAACCGTGCCGACCACCTGAGCCAGGCCGAGCTGGACGAGGTGAGCCGCTTCGTGTCAGGTGCATTGGCCGCTGAGCCCGGCCGCGAGGAGAGGCCGTGGCGGGTCAGCGCGCCGGCCGCTCTCGGCGCCCGGCTGGTCGGGGACGTGACCGACGAAGACGAGGGAGGGGAATTTGCCGCCTGGGCAAGGTCTTCGCCGAGCTCGGCATTACCTCCCGCGCGCAACTCGATCGCGTATTTGGCTGAGCAGGGGTCGCGGGCGAGCGCCGGCCCTCTGACGCAATCTGGCGGGACGATCGCCCGCCGGGTAAGCCGGGCCCCGAGTCGACACCCGGCGCCATCCGACTGGGCACCCGCGCTGGGGATACCCAGATGCGAAAACTGCTCGTCTGACATAACAATTTAGCCGTATGAGACGACTAGCGGCGCGGAGCACCTGGGACTGGGACAGACTCAGAAAGCGGGGGCGCACAGCCCAGAAGCAGCCCGGGCCCTGGCTGTCGTAGCTAATCATCAGCGGGAGGTTCCGATGACAAAGATAATGGGCGGGGCCGTTCTATACGCGCCCGAGAACCGGGTCTCGCAAGAAGTTACCGCCTTTTCTCGCCAGTTCGAGCGCTTCGTGCAGCTCGACCTGGTCGAGGCGCGCTGGGACATCACC
>JASHVH010000050.1 GCA_030039575.1 Acidimicrobiales bacterium
AATTGTCGGCCTTCAAAAGGCACGACAGTGAGGTGCGATCCGATGTCTTCCACAGAAACCCCGCCACGACTGCACGAAAAGCGTGCCTTCGGCCCTGGACAAGTGGGACCACGCGACCACGAGCGGTCGTGGGACGAGCTAATGGCGGAGGCCGTCGCCTTTCTGGTCAGTGCGCGAGCGGACGTCCAGAGCCTCTCAAGCAAACAGTCCTGCGAGCCTCCGGATGTACGGGTTCTTGTTTTCGTTTATGCGAAAATGGTTGAGGCACTCTCCGCTCTCGACGACCTGTGTGTGAGCCAGTGGGTCAAGAGCGGATCCACGGCCCCACGGACTACTCGTTTGCAACCACCCTCACTGGAGAGGTACCTACCCGCCAGATCTCGGCAGGGCGCGAGCTGCTATGACTGAATGGCAAAAGCGGCTGACCTTGCTGGCAATGTGCATCGCACAGGGCATGATCTTGCTCGACGTAACCATCGTGAACGTAGCTCTGCCCTCGATCCAACGCGAGCTGCACGAATCGTCCGGCGATCTTGAATGGGTCATCAGCGCGTATGCCCTCAGCTTGGCCGCGTTGATCCCTCTCAGCGGCAGCCTCGGAGACCGCTTCGGGCGCAAACGCTTCTTTGCCATGGGCATGGTCGTGTTCACCCTGGGAACGGTCACTTGCGCCCTCTCGACATCGGCGCTCGAGCTCATTGGAGCAAGGGCGTTTCAAGGTGTCGGAGGTGCCGTCATGTCGGCGCTGGCGCTCTCCATCCTGAGCGAGACGTACTCGGGAAAAGCCCGAGCAGGTGCGATCGGGATTTGGGCGACCGTTGCCGGTCTCGGCTTCGGCCTTGGTCCAGTGGTCGGTGGTCTTTTGCTAGGGGTGTTTGGGTGGTCATCGATCTTCTGGGTCAATGTTCCCTTCGCCGTCATCGGGATCGCCCTGACCATCACCGTGGTACCAGAATCCCGCAATCCCGGTTCCCGGCCTCTTGACGTTCCAGGGATCCTCATGAGCGCCGCGGGCCTCCTGGCTCTGACCTTTGGCCTCGTCGAGTCGACATCAAGCTCCTGGGCATCGACTCCAGTGTGGCCATCGCTCGCTGCCAGCGTCGTGCTCCTTGCTTCGTTTGTGGTCTGGGAACGTCGGGCGCCCTTCCCGATGATCCCATCAGAAGTGGTAACGCTTCGCAGGTTCACCACCTCTTGCAGCGTTTATCTGGTGTCGTACGCGGCGCTGACGACGGTGTATTTCTACCTAACTCTGCTCTACCAGGACGTGGACGGATGGAGCGCCTTGCGTACAGGGCTCTCCTGGCTATTCATGAACGTTCCCTTCCTGGTGATAGCGCAATTCGCGGGTCGCCTGAGTCGCCGGGTGTCAGCGAGGGCGATCGCCGCTGGAGGCTGCCTCGTGACTGCGGCGGGCATCTTCACATTTAGCACGCTCAGAATTTCGTCGCCGTTCGTCATCGCCGCCACCGGCTATGTGCTATTCGGTGCCGGGACGGGGATGTGGATCCCGGGGGTGGCCAACGTGGCCATGCGCGACGTCCCGCCCGGCCTGTTCGGCACCGCGTCGGGGCTTTTCAACGCGTCCCGTCAAATCGGCACCTCTGTCGGTCTCGCGGTCCTAGGTGCCATCGGCGCGGCCGCCGCAACCTCTGCCTGGAGGAGCCGGGTTAGTCATCTCCCCGACCCAGCCCAACAAGCGGCGATCGAGCAAGTTCGCAACGTTGCCGGCGCCCGGATTGGCTTGGTGACGAGAGCGCTTGGGGCAGGCCAAAGGGCAGCGGCCGAACAGGCCTTCACTCATGGCTTCGAGGTCGCAATTCGCATTGCGGGCTTGTATCTCGTTGTTGCCGCGCTTGTCGCTGTATTCGGGCTGGGGGACGACCACAGGCGTGAGCCGGGCACCGCCGCGGTCAAGCCCGTATCAGGCACGGCCCCGTCGCCCCGCAGCGTCAGGGTGGCCCGGGGTGTTGCCGGCCGGGCAATCTCGTTTGACGAGGCGATGGCGGCCATTGCGGACAGCATCTCTGCCAAGCGCCTCGGGCGGCCCGAGGAGTTCGGGGCGGCTTGCCCCTTTTTGTGTAGCGCCCAGGCGGGCTACATCTCAGGGCAGAACCTGAAGCTCGACGGTGGCACCTACGAGGGGGTGTCCTAATGCACTTTGCCCATGTTTTGGATCAAACTGGCCGACCTGGGCTCGCAGTAGGCACCGGAGACGGCTTCCGCGGCCGATCGTCTGATGAGCCTCAATATCCGGGCGAGCTCCTGGCTCTGTTGCAGGAAGGTCGTGACGCCCTGTCGCGCGCCGCGTCCTCCCTGTCCGGTGGCGATCCCGTCGATCTGGAAAAGGTGACGCTCAAGCCTCCCGTGACCCGGCCGGACAAGATCATCTGCGCCGGCCTGAACTTCAGAGGCCACATCACCGGGAGTGGGTTCGAGGAGCCAAAAGTGCCCGACTTTTTCGGTCGCTTTCCCACAAGGCTCATCGGCCACGGTGAGCCCCTTCTTCGCCCTCGTGATTCTGACGAGCTCGACTTCGAGGGTGCGATAGGCGCGCAGGCCAGCCATCCGGGCCGGCAAGTGATAAGCCTGTCTGGCGACGGCGGGCTCGCCATGCTTCTTGGGGAGCTCTTGACCCTTAAGCAGCTTCATCTGCCGGTCAAAGTCGTTGTCTTCAATAATGGGGCGCTCTCCTTGCTGTTCAGCGCTCGAGTTGAAGAGGCAGGTCAGCTGGAGGATGGGTCAGTTCAGCCGTGAGAGGGTGATGGTGGTGCTCCTTTGACCTCAAAACGAAGTTTCTCAGGGTAGCACCACCACCAGTTCTCACCGTCCTCATATGACCTCACCAACGGATGGTCTCTGTTGGCAAGCCAATGAGCCATTGCGTGGCGATGTGGAGAGCTGTCGCAACAGCCAACATGCCCACACGTCACGCAAATACGCAAGTGAACCCATTCCGACCCGGACTCCAGGCACTCCGCACAGCCTTGACCCGACGGTGGCTTTCCTACCACCGAGCACAGGTGAAGACATGCTTTCCCTTCCGATCTATTTGTATTTTGTCTTACGAGTGTCATTCCGACCTTTTTCGATTGGCCTAGGTGCCTAATACTTCGTAATCTACGATGCAATTGCCGCATTCGCATCAGGGCACCCCCGTGGCGGGCCCCCCTGACTTTCAGTCGCCAGACCTGGGGCGACTCAAATTCTCCAGGGTTGGCCCCCGCGACCTCGCTTTCGCCTGACGTCACGACGGAATGAAAGAAGCCGGGTGGCCCCGATACCGGTCGCGTGTAGTTTCACGCACCGGAACCCAGTTGCTTCGTTCCTTCTCCACGCATTGGCGCGTGCCCCGGCCGTGTCGCTCCCAATCCGCGCCTCCGTCGGGTCACCGGGCCCCGTACTAGTCGAGCACCCCGGCCAGAGTGCCGAGGACGTCGACTACGCTGTCGGCGACTTCGACGATGGGCCCTCCGTCCGGCAAGGCCTTGGACAACGCTACTTGAAAAGGGCGGAGGGAGACAAAGCCGGTGGGCGCCCTCATGTGGCGTAAGGAACCCGCCAACTCACAAAGCATTGCGCGCGCCGCCTCTGCCAACGCGTCAACCGCATCCCGTTCTCTCCCCACCACGTAAACTTGACCAATGCAGCAACGAGTCTCCGCCAAAGCGTGCAGCACCAATTCAGCCACTCCAAGGCGTCTGATGGCGGCGCTAATGGCCGTGGTCGCTCCGGCCGACAGCCCGGTGGTCGGCTTGTGCCACCCGACCACAGGCATCTCCTCGCGCTGAAGGCGCTGCGCCGACGCTTCGGCATCACCACGAGCGCGGCGGGCGTTCAACTGGAGTGCTCGGAGTTGGCCCAGGTCCGGGCAGCGCTCGATCGTCCCTCGCAACGTGGCACTGAGATAGGCGGCATGCGCTTCGAAGAGGCGGGCGAATTTTTCGTTTACGCCATAGCCTTCCCAAGTCGGCCATGCGATGAATGCAGCTAAGGCTACGGCGCCGCCGATCGCGGTGTTCAGCAAACGGTCAGCCACGGTGGATGCGGCCGGGCTCCCGAGGATGTCGAGCAGCAGGACCACAAAACTGGTGAGGAACGCACTGAATAGTATGTAGCTCAGGCTGAAAATGGCGTACGCGGCGCCGATAGCCACAACGGCCGCCGTCAGCATTTCTAATGGGCCCAAATGCCCGAAGTCCACCAGCCCGATACCCAGCCCGGCCCCCAGAGCGGTCCCAAATGCGCGCTCGCCAGTACGTCCCAAAGTGGTGGCGTAGTCGGGACGGAGGACGATGAACAGTGTGAGCACAGCCCATCGCCCTTCGGGCAAACGAGTGGCGAGCACAATAGTTTCGAGCAAACCGGCGGTCACCCCGATGCGTAGTGCGTGACGACCGGCTTCGGACCGGGTGGTGACATTGGCCCGGACGCTATGGAAAACGGACCTCCGCTGGCACCCACGGCGGCCGCAAGCACGGCGAGGAGCCCGAGGGCGCAGCTGCCGAGCCGGGTAATGGATTGCTTGTGGATCATGGTCGCTCCATTGCTAGACGTGGGTCCATCGTCGGTCCGCGGCTCCTGTGTTCGCACCCGGAAGACCCCTCGACAGCTCCCCTGACTTTCGCCTTCAGCGCTGTTGGCACCGGCTTAGATTGGCGACCGGGACGTCCACGGCGGCCCTCGGGGATACGCCTCAGGTCAGCTTTACCTGAGCGGCGCCTGGCATAGTCCTCCGGCGCGGCCTTCCATGGCGCGAAGATCTTGTCCAAACGTTCGAACGTCGCGGCGTCGAGCTCGCCCACCGGGCTGACCGCCCGCAAGGAGCCCTCCAGGCGAGCCGGATCTCTGAGGCCCACGATTGGCGCCGTCGCCCAGGGCGCACCTCTATTTCGAGGATCCCGCCAAGGAGACCGGCCTGCAGGGGCGACCAGGTGGTAATGCCGACGCCGTAATCCACTCCCGCCGGGAGCAATTCGCGCTCAACGTCCCGCACCTAGAGGTTGCACAGGGACTGCTCTCTGACCAGGTCCAGCAAATTACAGCGCCCCCGCTGGCTCGAATTAGGGCTCGAGGACGATCTTCCCGAGGGTGTGACGCTTCTCAAGATCCCAGAAGGCCTCGCGTACCTGGGTCAAGGGATAGGTCTTGGCGACGGGGATTTCGAGACGTCCCCCGGCTATCAAACCTGCCAGCTCGGCCAGGACCTCGCGGCTGGGGGCGTCCGCGCTGCCATCGGTTTTGGTCCCGTACCTCTCGGCGGCAGCGTGGTCGATGATGGTATCGATGCGGTCGGGCGGTACGCCCAACCCGATGGCCATTTCTACGTAACCACCGCCGAAGGTGTCGATAAAGGCGTCGATTCCCCCATCGGCAGCCTCCCGGATGCGGTCCTCGACCCCTTCGTCATAGGCCACCGGGACAACTCCGTGGCTGGCGAGCCAGGGGTGATGGTCTTCGCTGGCCAGACCGATCACTACGGCCCCGGCCTGGCGAGCCAACTGCACCGCGATCGAACCGACGCCGCCGGCCGCCCCTGACACCACTAGTCTGTCGCCGGGGCCAAGTTTCACGGCCCGTACGGCGGCGTAGGCGGTTGTGCCGGCCACGAAGATGGAACCGGCCTGGTCCCACAACACGTTGGCAGGCCGCGCCACCAGGTTGTCGGCTTCGGCCACCACCATTTCGGCGTGGCTGGCCCTGGTGTCGACGAACCCGAGAACGGCGTCACCAGGGGCAAGCCCGGAGACGCCGTCCCCGACCTCTAGCACCACGCCCGACAGATCGCTCCCCTCGCCTGACGGAAAGATGGCCGGCCACACTGAATGCAGTAGCCCTTTGCGAATGGAGGCCTCGCCGGGGTTTATGGCAGCGGCCACGACCCGGACCAAAACCTGGCCCGGGCCGGGAACAGGCCGGGGTACCTCCGCCACCTTCAGGACATCAACGTCTCCGTAATTATCGAACCTGACAGCCAGGGGCATAATTCCCTCCCTTTC
Source organism: Acidimicrobiales bacterium (assembly GCA_030039575.1). GTDB lineage: Bacteria > Actinomycetota > Acidimicrobiia > Acidimicrobiales > Palsa-688 > Fen-671. Next base: position 6,000 of record JASHVH010000050.1, read on the forward strand.
GGAGTCGTTTCTAATCTGGCGATTGGTCGGTAAATTGGCGCAAAAGCAATTTGCGTTCACGTCCAGCCATCTGGACCTGACCGCGCAGGCTCGAAACCAGTGGTCGTTAGCATCATGGTCGGTCCGCCGGCCCCGTGTTCGCACCGGGGCGACCCCCTGATCCCTCTCCTGATTTTCCAGTTCAATTCGGCTCACAGCTAGCGAGCTCTATGCGGAGCTGACCCCCGACAGGCTTGTCTGCCGCCAGATCCCCGAAGCCGGCTCCTCACCGCCCGAACTGTGGGAGCCACAGGGCCGATGTGTTGGACAAGGCTGATGTCATGACCCCGCCTGCCCAGCAGTCGCTTTGGAAGCCATCATCCAAGCGGTCCGCACCTAACCCCCAGGGTGGGGCGCCGAGTGAAAGTGGCCATCGTCAGACTCCGAAGGCGTTGTCGCCGCCGTCGGTGGGTTAGGCACGGACTGCTTGAGTGGGGGTGGCCAGGGCGGCCGGTAGGCCGGAGCGGGTTTTGACGTCGAGCTTGTTGAACACGTTGGTGAGGTGGCCCTCGACGGTCCGGGCGGTGACGAAAAGGGTTTGGGCGATCTCGCGGTTGGAGAGGCCCTCGGCCGCTAGCTCGGCGACGCGCCGCTCGCTGGCGGTCAGGGCTTCGAGCCCGCTGAGTAGCACCCGGCGGGGCCTCGCCCCAGTGGCGCGCAACTCGGTGTCGGCCCGTTCGCCCAGCGCTGCGGCGCCGAGGTGATGGGCAGCGTCCGCGGCTTGGCGCAGCAGGGGGCGGGCCTCGACGCGACGGTTGGCGCGGCGGAGCAGGGCGCCCAGGTCCGCGAGGGCGCGGGCTTGTTCGAGGCGGGTGTCGGGGCCGTCGAGCACGTCGACGGCCTGGCGCAACAGCTCCTCGCCGGTTTGCCTGCCGGCGACCAGCCCGGCGGCCCGCAGGGCCACCCCGAGGGTGCGCGGGGCACCGAAAGCCCGGGCCAACTCCAGCTCTTCGCAGCTGAGAAGTTGGGCCGAGCCGGGGTCACCCAGGGCCAGCGCGGCCAGGGCGGCGTCGGAACGCCACGGCAGGTAGCTCGGGCTGATAACCAGGCCGCCGGACGCAATTTCACCGGCCCCCCGAAACTCGCCGAGGGCGTCAGCGAAGCGGCGCTGAGCGAACCGAAGGCGGCCCCGGGCGTGGCGCAACAAGGGCGCTGTCAAGGCCGACCGGGCGAGGAAGACGGCAAGGGGCTCAAGAGCCCGCTCCGCGCCGTCGAGGTCACCGCGCTCCACCAACACGTTCACCAAAACGCTTGTCGCGAGGCCGCGTGGAAGCAGTTGCCCCGACAGGCTCGGAGTATTCAGCAAGGCACAGGCATCGGCCTCGGCGGCGGTGAGGTCACCGCGCCGGAGCGCGAGCCGGGCTCGCTGGGCCAATACCGCCGGAAGGATTATCCCGTTGGCCGCAACCCGGGCTTCCGCCACGGCCGCGTCGAGGAGCGCTTGGGCTTCGTCGTAACGCTCGGCGCAATGCAGCGCTGTCACGACGTTGTAGAACCAGGGAGGCTCGACAGGGGCGGGCTGTGGTCGCGTGCCGGCGGCGAAGGCCTGGTGGGCCAGGTCGGCTACTTGCTGGGCCGGCTCATTGGCCAGGGCGGCCACGAAGGCCGCCACGGCCAAGAAGCTGCTGGGGACGGCGGGTTCTTGGGCCCGCACGAGCAGGGCAGTGGCTCGGTCGGCCATCGAAGGTGCGGCGGCCGCGTCGATCACCCCGCAGGCGACCGCCATCGCCTCCAATGCCAAACACGTCGGCGCGTCGCGGTTGTCGAGGCCGGCGGCGACGCGATCGCACACGTCCCTTGCCTCAGCCCACCGTTGATGCGCGCGCAGGGCGTTGGCGAAGAGGAGTGCGGCCGCGGTCCGGGTCGTGTCGTCGCCCGCCGACTCGACAGCCGCTTTGAGCTGATCGTGCCAACCCGGCTTACCAGCGCTGAACTCGACCAGACCAAGCTCCAAGAGCAGGCCTGCCTCCGCCTGTGGCGCGGGCGGCTCGGCCAGGGCCCGGCGCAGGTAGGCGACCGCCGATTCCGGCGCGCCCAGCGACGCCGCGTCCTGCGCGGCGGTGCGCAGCTGTTCGACCACCCAGTGGTCGCCTGCCGGGGCGGTGGCTAGCAGATGCTCTGCGACCCGAGCCGGGCCGGCGTGTGCTTCGGCCAGCAGCCTGGCGGCCCGCCCGTGTGCCCCGACCCGCTCGGCTACCGTCATGTCCCGGTACACAGCGCCGCGCAAGAGGGGGTGAGCGAAACAGAGCGGAGGCTCCGCCAATACCCCAGCCCGGACCAGCAGGTCGGCGGCCCTCGCCGCGTCAAACAGTTCGAGCCCGGCCAGCTCGGCCGCCTGGTCCAACTCGGCCCGCTCCAACACGGCCACCGCCCGAGCCAGGCGGGCCGCGTCCGGGCCCAAGCGTACGAGCCGCAGCATCGCCCAGCGGTCCAAAATAGCGGGCGCCACATTGCACACGGCGCCCGCCGCCGCAGACACCGGGGCGATCCGCTCCTCTCGGAGCGCTTCCACGAGGGCGCGGACCAGGATCGGCGTGCCGCCGGTCGCCTCTGCGCACGCCAGCGCGAACTCGGGTTCGGGTTCGACCCCAAGGCCGACGGCCACCAGCGTGGCCACCCCTCTCGTGCTGAGCGGCCCGACCGTGACCACCTCGGTCGCCCGGTCGGTGGCCATGGCCGCCAGCAGCTCCCCACTCCCTCCTCCCTCGGCCGGTCGAGCCCCGAGCACCACCAGGGCACGCAGCTCGTCCAGACGGGGCAACAAGAACGCCAAAAAACGCAGCGACGCACCGTCAGCCCAATGCGCGTCATCGACTACTAGCGCCAGGGGGCGTTCCGCGGCCAGGTTGGCGCACAACCAGTAGAGGCCGTGCAAGACCGCGAACGACGGGTCCGGGGCGGGCGGTGCTGCCGCTACCCCGTGACCCAGGCCCGGAAGGCCCAGCAATCGGGCCGCCACCCTCGGGGGCCCGTCCAACAATCCAGCCCACTCGTGCTCCGACGCCGCTGCCACCACCGGCTCGACCAGCTGGCGCACCACCCCGAAGGCGAACTCCCGCTCCAGCTCGGCGCCGCGCGCCCGCAACACCCGGAAACCCTGGCCCTCTGCCAACTTTCGGCCGGCCGCCAACAACACCGTCTTTCCGATCCCAGCCGGCCCCTCCACCACCAGCGCCCCGCCTTGGCCCTGCCGTGCCCGCCCCAGGCACCCCCCGATCCGCTCCAGCTCTCGATCCCGCTCGAGCAAGAGACCGCCGCGCTCGCCTTCGGCCGAGGTCACGACCCACCCTACGTCGCCGGCCCGCCCGAACCGCCTCAGCAACGACGCGCCGGACGGGCCAGCAACCAAACTTCCACGCACAGCCCCCAGCGTCGATGAGTTGGTCTGCATCTTCTTTTGCAGATGCCTGCCTCTCGTCGGGTGGACGAACAGGTTCGGATGCCAGGTTCGGTCCGCCGTCGCCGCGCTCGCGCCAACCTTCACGCTGCCCTGGCCTTCCTCACCCAAGCAGTCCGGGCCCACTGCCTCACCCCATGGCAAGGGCGCCACCGTCGATGAGCAACACCGACCCGGTGGCGTACTCTTGCTCCATCAGGTAGAGGTACCCCTTCGCAATGTCGCTCGTTTCGGCCACGCGGCCCGCCGGGAGCGCGGTTGACAGCTGTCTGAACACCTCGTTGCTCTGTGAGGATCCGACTTGATCCCAGAGTGGGCTCTTAACCACCCCTGGCGCCACGGCGTTCACCCGAACGGGTGCCAGTTCCACTGCTAAAGCTTTGACCGCTGAGTTGACGGCGCCGCAAAAGGCGCCGACAAGCGACCAACCCGGCCCTGGACGGAACGCGGCGGTCCCGCTCGTTAGTGTTATGGATCCTTGGTTTGACATGTGCGGGATGGCCA
>JASHVH010000051.1 GCA_030039575.1 Acidimicrobiales bacterium
TGTCAGCACGCGGTGGGCGCCGAGCCCGGTTGCCACGCTGAGGGGGCCGTCGTGGAGGTCAGTCACCACCACGTGACGCGCCCCCCGGTCGATCACCAGTGCCGTCGTCAGCAGCCCGATCGGCCCCGCGCCCACCACCAGGACACTCGCGTCGAACAAAGTCGCACCCACCGCCTCGGAACGGTTTACCGCGTGCCACGCCACAGCCGTTGGCTCGACCAGGGCCGCACGACGCAGTTCGACGCCCGCCGGGATGCGGACCAACCGCGCCGCCGGCAAAGCTAGCTCGTCGGTGAACCCGCCATCAGTATGGGGCCAATGCGCGGCGCTGCCAAGGTACCGGCACTCCGGGCACAAGTTCGGACGACCGCCCTGACAATAGCGGCAAGCTCCACAGCTCACGGCCGGGTGGACGGCGACATTGGCTCCTTTCTCCGGGCCGCTGCCGTCAGCCGCCGCTGCGGCGATGGTGCCCACAATCTCGTGCCCAAGGACCATGGGCCCCTTGACAACAGACGCCCCCACCGCGCCGTCGCGCCAGTAATGGATGTCTGACCCACAGATCCCGCCGTAGCGTACCCGGACCAATGCCTGACTTTCGGTGGGCTTCGGAGAAAGCACCGTGTCTTGGCGAAGGACGCCGCGACCGTGGACACGAAGGGCGCGTACCACTGAGCCAGACGCACCGTTCATGATCGTTTCAGGAGACTGCATAGCCACCTTTCCTCGCCGAGGCTAAAGGACCGCGGTCATACCGCCGTCGACGTAGATAATCTGACCATTGACAAAGTCGGCCGCTTTGGATGCGAGCCATACCGCTGGCCCGACGACGTCTTCGGCAGTGCCCCACCGTCGCGCCGGGGTTCGCGCCACCACCCAAGCGCTCATCTCAGGGTCGGAGAGGAGGGCTGAGTTCAGGTCCGTCGCAATATATCCGGGTGCCAGCCCATTTACCTGGACCCCGGCCCCAGCCCACTCGGCGCACATCGTCCTCGTCAAGCTGCCGAGGCCGGCTTTGGCCGCCGAATAAGGCCCATTTGTGGCCCGAACCAACCGGTTCGACACTGAGCAGACGTTTATGATCTTACCTGACCCGCGGGCCAGCATGCCGTGGACGACCCCTTGAGCAAGCACCAGACAACTGGTGAGGTTCGTCGCCAGCACTCGGTCCCAGTTGGCGAGTGAGAGCTCGACCAACGGTGAGCGAAGTTGCATCCCCGCATTGTTGACCAGAATGTCGATACCACCGAGCTCTTGCTCGAGCCTTTGCACTTCGGTACGCATTGCTCCGTGGTCAGTGACGTCGAAGCCCACACTGAGCAGCGTAGGTTCGGCTCCCTCCTGTGCGAGATCAGCGAAGAGCGACCGCTCCGCCGCCTCGGCGTTGGCCTGGTCACGGCCGTGGACCACGACGGTGGCGCCCTCCCTCGCCAGACCGGCCGCGATAGCTTTACCAATGCCTCGAGTGGACCCCGTCACCAACGCGCGGCGGCCGGTCAAGTCAAACAGAGATTTCGACATCGCTTCTTTGGCCCGCAAATTGGAGCACGACAACCTTTGTCCCGCCCCCGCCTGGCCAGGTCAAGGACGCTACCCCGGACGGCAAAACCGTGTACAGACGAGGAATAGGCTGGGTCATGGCCGCCCATGCTGCCTGGCGATCACCTCGAGCACGCGTTCCAGACCTCCCATACGATGTTTTGTCAACGCCTCCACCAATTGGTCTCGGTCGCCGCTTTCGGCCGCCGCCACCATAGCCTCATGCTCAGCGGCGCGCCTCTCGTAGTACCTCGAGTCCTGGAACAACAAGACCCGGTAATATGTGCCGCGTTCCCATAAGACGGCGAGATGGGCGGCAACTTCTGGCAGCCCGCTCCGCCTCCAGAGGACCTCATGGAAGGCTTGGTCGCTTTCGCTGTCGGTGCCTGACGAGGCCTCGAGCTGACGGCGCATGTCCCGCGCCAACTCGTCCGCCGCGACTCGGAGAGACTCTGTGGCGCAAAGGTTTTCCAGCGCTATAAGCGTGAGGTACCGTTCTCGCACCGCAGCTGGGGTCGGGTCGGCTACCCGCACTCCTTTATGAGGCTCCATCGTGAGGAACCCTTCAGCGATCAACCTCTGGAACGCCTGTACCACAGGCATACGGCTCACGCCAAGCTGACGCGCGACCTCCGAAGCCGTGATCCGCTCGGCAGGGGCGAACTTGTCCCGAAGGGCTTGGCGCATAGCTTCGTAGGCTTGTTGCTCGAGCGTCTCCCTTGGCTTCAACAGCTCGAGGGCATCCCCTGCCTCCCGAACTGCATATTGCATGCAACATAAGGTATGGTGCATCGAAAAGCCTGTCAAGGCCAATGAGGCAGTCACTGTCTCCCTCGAAGCGCTGGCCGGGTCGGTCAGGAACGAGTGAACATGCAAGGGGGTTGACCTGCTCCCGCCCACCGGCGTCCTTCGGCCTCCCGAGATATTGTCCATGACAAAACGGCAAAGGGGGAGGTGCACTGCGGTGAGCATCCTGGGCCACCGGGTCCTGCGGAAAGAGGACATTAAGTTCCTAACCGTCGGCGGCACCTATGTCGACGACGTGGACCTCCCGGGGGCGGCCTGGTTGGCCTACGTCCGGTCTCCCCTGGCCCATGCCCGCATCGCCGGCATTGACGTCACCCGGGCGCGGCAGGCCCCCGGGGTGGTGGACGCCGTTACCGCTCAGGACGTTGGGCTCGCCCCAAGCCGGATGGACGCGGACGAGATCCCCGAAGTGATGGCCCGTCCTTTTCTCGCCACCGGGACCGTGCGCTTCGTCGGGGAACCGGTGGTAGCTGTAGTTGCCAACTCCCTGGCGGAGGCGGTCGACGCCTGCGAACTGGTCGAAGTGGACTACGACCCGTTGGTCCCTGTCGTCGACCCATCGATGGCGCTCGACGACGACGTCCTGCTTTTCCCCGAGGCAGGGACGAACGTGGTCACCAGCATCGGCGAGCCCAATGTCGAGGGCGTGGGCGAAGGCTCCCTTTTCGACGGGTGCGAGGTGGTCGTGCGCCAACGTATCCTCAACCAGCGGGTCGCTCCTTGCCCGCTGGAAGTACGCGCTTCGGCCGCCACTTTCGGCCCGGACGGGCGCCTCACTTTCTACGTTTCGTCCCAGACGCCGTTCACCATGCGGGAGGATCTGGCGAAAATGCTGGGGGTCGACGAGGACCGGGTACGGGTCATTGCACCCGACGTCGGGGGAGGGTTCGGGGCCAAGATAGAGCCGTACCCCGATGAGCTGCTGGTGGCCTGGTTGGCCCGCCGGCTGTCGAGGCCGGTGCGGTGGACCGAGACCCGTTCAGAGAGCATGTTGGGGATCGGGCATGGCCGGGGCCAGGTCCAGTACGTGACGATCGGTGGCTCCAGGGACGGCAAAGTGGCGGCCTACTACCTCGAGGTGGTGCAGGATTCCGGCGCCTATCCCCAGATTGGGGCGCTCTTGCCCGACCTCACCAAGACCATGCTGACGGGGACTTACGACATCCCGAAAGCCGGTTTCTTTTCTCGGTCGGTCGTCACCAATACCACCCCGCTGACGGCCTACCGGGGAGCAGGACGCCCGGAAGCCACCGCCGCCATCGAGAGGTCCATGGACCTGTTTGCGGCCGAGATCGGCATGGACCCCGCCGACGTCCGCCGGGCCAACTTGATCGGGGCAGACCGGTTCCCTTTCACCACGGTCATCGGTACGCAGTACGACATCGGCGACTACCAAGGAGCGCTCGACCTCTTGCTCGAGGTCAGCGGTTATAAGGAGTTGCGGGAGGAACAGGCGGGCCGCCGTCGTTCCGCGGCGCCGTCCCAGCTCGGGCTGGGGATGTCCGTATACGTGGAGATCACCAACGCCGACGAGGGCACTGAGTTCAGTTCGGTAGAAATTCGCCCCGACGGCAAGGCAGTGGTGAAGACCGGGACGTCGGCGCACGGGCAAGGGCACGCCACCGCGTGGTCGATGGTGGTGGCAGAAAAGCTGGGGCTTTCGGTCGACGACGTGGAGTTCGTCCAATCGGACACGGACATCGTGAAGAGCGGGATCGGGACTTTCGGTTCCCGTTCCTTGCAAAGCGGAGGGGTTGCCACCCGGCGGGCGGCCACCAGGGTCCTGGAAATGGCCAAGGACCTGGCGGCGGACATGCTCGAGACGGCCCCGGAGGACGTCGTCGCCGACCCGGCCGGCGGCGGCCTTCAGGTGGCCGGCGTCCCCTCCGCCCGCAAAAGCTGGGCCGAACTGTCGGGGGCAGCGACCGAAAGAGGGGCGCCTCTCCTGGCGGAAGTCGATTATGAGTTCCAAGGCGCAACCTATCCTTTTGGTGCCCATCTCGCCGTCGTGGAGGTCGATACCGAGACGGGGAAGGTGGTGCTGCGCCGGATGGTGGCGGTGGACGATGCCGGCCGGATCCTCAACCCGCTCTTGGCGGACGGCCAGATCCACGGCGGCCTGGCCCAGGGGGTCGCCCAGGCCCTGCTCGAGGAGTTCCGCTATGACGAGGACGGCAACCCACTGACGACCAACCTGGCCGATTACACCTTCGTCAGTGCCGCCGAACTGCCAAGCTTCGAATGCGCCCGGATGGAGACGCCCACTCCCAAGAACGAACTCGGGGCCAAAGGCATAGGCGAATCGGGCACCATCGGTTCCACGCCGGCGGTCCACAACGCGGTGGTCGACGCCCTCGCTCATCTCGGTGTGCGCCACATCGACATGCCGACCACCCCCGAGCGGGTCTGGCGGGCTATAACGGCGGCGGCCCCATGAAGGTAAGGATGACCGTCAATGGTGTCCCGTACGAGGACGAGGTCGAGCCCCGGCTGCTACTTGTCCAGTACATCCGCGGGATGCTCGGGCTCACGGGGACGAACATCGGCTGCGACACGAGCTCGTGCGGGTCGTGCACGGTACTGTTCGGCGGCGAATCGGTGAAATCGTGCACGCTCCTGGCTGTCCAGGGGGAGGGCGCCGAGATCACCACCATCGAAGGCCTGGCCCTCCCGGACGGGCGTCTCCACCCAGTCCAAAGGGCGTTCCGGGAAAACCATGGCCTGCAGTGCGGGTTCTGCACCCCGGGGATGGTCATGGCCGCCGTTTCCCTGCTCAACGAGAACCCGCACCCGTCGGCGCGAGAGGTACGCGAGGGCCTGGAAGGCAACCTGTGCCGTTGCACCGGGTACCACAACATCGTGGAAGCGGTGCTGGCGGCGGCCCGGTCGGAGGACCTGTCATGATCCCGGCCCGCTTTGACTACCGCCGGGCGGGCTCCGTCGGAGAAGCGGTAGCGCTCCTGTCCGAGTTCCCGGGGGCAAAGCTTCTGGCCGGCGGCCATTCGCTCCTCCCGCTCATGAGGCTCCGGCTGGCAGTGCCATCCCTTCTCATAGACATCGGCCCTGTTTCCGGGCTTTCCTACGTGCGCGACGAAGGCGATCACCTGTCGGTCGGTGCGCTGACCCGTCACCGCGACCTCGAACTGTCGGAGGTCGTGCGGAGGGAGGCGCCCGTGCTCTCCTACGCCGCGGGCCAGGTCGGGGACCCGCAAGTGCGGCACCGGGGCACGATCGGCGGGTCGCTCGCACACGGGGACCCGGCGTCGGACCTACCGGCCGTGGTGCTTGCCCTCGACGGCACCCTCGTCGCCGAAGGCCCCGCCGGCCCACGCGAGATCCCGGCCACTGATTTCTTTTGCGGGTTCCTCGAAACCGCGATTGGCCCGGACGAGGTGCTCACGGAGGTCAGGCTGCCAAAAGCCCGAGGGGGCTGGTCGTTCCAAAAGTTCAACCGCCGTGCGCAGGATTGGGCGACGGTCGGGGTCGTGGCCGTGGCCGGTGACGGCCGGGGCACGGGCCCGTTCCGGGTGGCTCTGGTGAACATGGGCCTGACCCCGCTACGGGCGGCGGCGGTGGAGGAGGCGGCGGCCGGCGGGGCCGGCCCGGCTGAGGCTGCCAGCAGGGCCGCGGAGGGGACAGAGCCGCCGAGCGACCTGAACGCCACCGCCGAGTTCCGGCGCCACCTGGCGTCGGTCCTGGTCCGGCGGGCGCTCGAGGAGGCAATGGCGGGGGAGCGCACCGTAGCGTGAGTTCCGTGCCCAACAGCGCGCCGGCCCCCGAGCCCGAGGGCCCCGCTCCGAGCAGATGGCCGGTGCCGGCCGGCGGCCCGGACGACGTGCGGGCGGCCCTCGAGCGGTACGGCTACCTGGCCGATGAAGGGCTCGCCACCGTGGTTTACCTGTCCCTCGTTATGCGCCGGCCGCTGCTCCTGGAAGGGGACGCCGGCGTCGGCAAGACGGAAGTGGCGAAGGTGCTGTCGCGTTGGACCGGGGGCGAACTGCTGCGGATCCAGTGTTACGAAGGGATAGACGTCGCCCAGGCCGTCTATGAATGGGACTACTCGCGCCAATTGCTGCATTTGCGGGCGGCCGAAGCCCGGGCGGTGTCAACCGGTGCCAGCATCACCGCCGACGTCGAGGACGAGCTGTACTCTGAGCGGTTCCTGGTCCGCCGGCCGCTTCTCGCCGCCATTACTGCCGACCCCGAGGGACCGTCGCCCGTCCTCCTGGTCGACGAGGTGGACAGGGCCGACGACGACTTCGAAGCGTTCTTGCTGGAAGTACTGTCCGAGCACGCGGTCACCGTGCCGGAGCTCGGTACGTTCCGGGCTGTGGTCCCCCCCATCGTCGTCATCACGTCGAACCGGACCAGGGACCTGCACGACGCCTTGAAGCGCCGCTGCCTTTACCACTGGGTGGACCACCCCACCTTCGAGCGCGAAGTCGAGATCATCTCGATCAGAGCACCGTCGGTGGGCCCGGTCCTCGCCCGCGAGATCGCGGCTGCCGTCGAGCAACTTCGTGGGCTGAGCCTGTACAAACCTCCCGGGGTAGCCGAGACCATCGACTGGGCGGAGGCGCTCGGGGTGCTCGGGCGTACCCGTCTCGACGAGGCGGCCGTGGAAGCCACCCTCGGTTCCGTCCTCAAGTACCGGGAGGACGCCGAGAAGGCCCGGGCGGCAGGGCTCGGCGAGCTCGTCCGGGCCGCTTCGGAGCGGGCCAGTTGAAATGGCGGGAGACCAGGGTGATCCGGCGTCCGGTGCGTGCGGTACCGGCCCGGCCACTGCCGCCGCCCGGCCGGAACGCCTGGCCGTCGCCTTCTCGCGGCTGCTCTGGGGCTGTGGCGTCAAGGTCCCGGCGGGGGCAGCCATGACCTATGCCGAGGCGCTCTCGCTCCTGGGGTTGTCTCGCCTGAGCCCCGTGTATTGGGCCGGACGCGCCACGCTTCTCACGCGGCCGGAGGACGTGGGCGCCTACAACCGGGCTTTTGCTGCTTTCTACTTCGGTGATGTCGCCCGCCCTGACAAGGGTGTGAGGTCAGGCAGGACGCTGGCGTTGCTCGCCGGCGCCCGGGACGACGGCGAGCGGGACAGGGACGACCAAACCGCGGGCCGCGAGCGGGACGGCGAGCCGGCGCCGCTGCGCTACAGCCACATCGAGATCCTGCGGGCGAAGGACTTCGCCGCGTGCAGCGCCGACGAACTGGCCGAGCTGGAGCGCCTCCTGGCCAGGGCCCGCCTTCGTGGGCCGGTGCGCCGTTCACGCCGGTACCAGCCCGTGCGGCGAGCGAGCCACCATCCCGACCTGGCCCGTACCGTGCGGCGCGCTCTACGGGCGGGCGGCGAGCCGGTACGGAGGGCGTGGAAGGCACCCGGGGTACGTCCCCGCCGGGTCGTCGTCCTTTGCGATGTCAGCGGGTCGATGGGACCGTACTCTCGGGTGCTCATGCGTTTCCTCCACCTGGTTGTCAGTGGCCGGCCTCAAGTGGAGGCGTTCACCATCGGGACGAGGCTCACCCGCGTTACCAGGGAGTTGTCGGTGCACGACCCCGACGTCGCATTGGCCCGGGCCACCGGCCGCGTCGTGGACTGGTCCAGCGGCACTCGGCTGGGGGAGGCGTTACGGGAGTTCAACGAGCGGTGGGGCGCCCGGGGCTTGGCCCGCGGGTCCGTAACGGTGATCTTCTCCGACGGTTTGGACCGCGGCGACCCGGAGAACCTGGCGGGCGAGATGGCGCGCCTGGCCCGGGTGGCCCACAAGGTGGTGTGGGTCAACCCGCTGAAGGGTTCTCCGGGGTACGCCCCGTTGGCCCGGGGTATGGCCGCCGCCCTGCCGTTTATCGACGATTTCGTCGAAGGGCACTCACTGTCGTCCCTCGAAGCGCTGGCCGGGTTGGTCGGCAATGAGTGAACATGCAAGGGTGTGGTGCAGGTGAGGGAGGTCATCGCCCAGGTTGAGCGTTGGCGCCAGGGAGGCCGGCGCGTAGCCCTGGCCCGGGTGGTCGGCGTCGAGGGGTCGGGGCCGCGCGAGGCCGGGGCCACGATGGCCGTCAGCGAGGACGGCGAAGTAGCCGGGTCTGTCTCGGGCGGGTGCGTAGAGGGCGCCGTCGTCACCGAGGCGCTGGCTGCCCTGGAGGTGGGGGCGGGGGCCCGGCGGTGCTCGTTCGGGTACTCCGACGACGAGGCTTTCGCAGTGGGGCTCACTTGCGGCGGGACCG
>JASHVH010000052.1 GCA_030039575.1 Acidimicrobiales bacterium
GCTCCCAGGCGGAGACTTCGGCCGGCAGTTCGGCCAGTTCGTTTTCCGCCACGTAGGGAGGGTTCGCCACGACGAGGGTAACCGAGCGTTTCAGGCTGTCCGGCAGCGCTTCCCACCAGCTGCCATGGACGAGGCGGACCCGGCCAACGGTTTGAACGCCCAGGCCGGCCAGGTTGGCCGAGGCCACGGCCAGGGCGTCCTCGGAGATGTCCGTGGCCCAGGCCATGACCCGGCTCTGTTCGGTGGCGATCGACAGGGCGATGGCGCCCGAGCCGGTCCCGAGGTCCACAACGACCGGCGCCACCTCGTCCAGCCGGGCCAGCTCCTCGAGCGCGACCTCGACGACGACCTCGGTCTCGGGCCGGGGGATGAGTACCCGGCGGTCGACCATCAAGTCGAGCTTACGGAAGGCCCAGTGGCCGAGCACGTACTGCACGGGCTCGCCCGCTTCCCGCCGCTGGACCATAGAAAGGAAGAACTTCCCCGGCCGGGCGGGCACGGGCTCATCCAGCACGGCGGGCCAAGTGCCTCCGGACGAGTCCTCCACGAACCATCGCGCCGTCCTGGCGTCACCAAGACGGTGCACCGCCTGGCCGTACAGTTCACGCCACCGAAGCGGGACAAGGTCGAACTGACCTGGCGCCTCTGGCTCAGACAGCGCCCGCTCCCGCCAACTGACGGGCACGCTCATCGGCCAGCAGCGCATCGACGATCTCGTCCAGCTCACCCAGCAGGACCCTGTCCAGTTTGTAGAGGGTGAGGCCGATACGGTGGTCGGTGACCCGGTTTTCTTTGTAGTTGTAGGTCCTGATCTTTTCCGATCGCCCCCCGCCGCCGACCTGGCTGCGGCGCGCTTTCGAAAGCTCGGCCGCCTGCCGGTCCTGCTCGGCCTTGAGCAAGCGCGCCCGGAGGACCTGCATCGCCTTGGCCCGGTTTTGGATTTGGCTCTTTTCGTCCTGCATGGCCACGACGATCCCGGTCGGGATGTGGGTTATGCGCACGGCCGAATCGGTGGTATTGACCGATTGGCCGCCCGGGCCCGTCGAACGGTACACGTCGACCCGAAGGTCCTTGTCCTCGAGCTGCACCTCCAGCTCCTGCGCTTCGGGCAGGACAGTGACGGTGGCCGAGGAGGTGTGCACGCGGCCCTGGGACTCGGTCACCGGCACCCGCTGGACCCGATGAGGCCCGCCCTCATGCTTGAGGCGCGCCCATGCATCGGCGCCCTTTACCATCAGCGTGACCTCGTTGAAACCACCCATAGGCGAGGGGTCACTGGACAGCACCTCGACCTTCAGGCCGGTGCGCTCGGCGTAGCGTAGGTACATCTCGTAGAGGTCGCGGGCAAAAAGATTGGCTTCTTCGCCACCCTCGGCCCCCCGGATCTCAATTATGACGTTTCGGCCGTCGTTGGGGTCGCGGGGGAGCAGGAGGACTCTTAGTTCATCTTCCAGCCCGGCCAGCCGTTGCTCCGCCGCCTCGACCTCCTCGGCCATAAGTTCCCGGTCGGCACCTTCGGCGCCGGCCCACATTTCCTGGGCCAGTTCCAGGTCGGTACTGGTATCACGGTAAGCCCGATAGGCCTCGACAATGGGCTCGAGCTCGTGGTGACGGCGCGAGACATCGCGCAACCTGGGCAGGTCAGCAATTACCGCCGGGTCCGACAGCTGTTGAAGGACGTCCTCGTACTCGGCGACAAGCTCATCTAACTCGAACACTTCGCACCTGAGAACTTATGGCCGAATATTGAGGTTTGCCGGGCCAGTGCTTGCCGGCGTGCCTCCTATCGGCTGCCGGCCGACTTCGAGGCGCGCCGGCCGTAGCGGCGCTCGAAGCGCTCTACACGGCCACCAGTGTCGACGAGCTTCTGCTTGCCCGTGAAGAACGGGTGGCACTCGTTGCAAAGCTCGGTGTGGAGCTCGGCCTTGGTCGAGCGGGTGGTGAACGTGTTGCCGCAGGAACAGGTGACCTTCGCCTGTACGTACTCGGGATGGGTGTCAGCTTTCATGGTTTCTCCAATTAGATGGCCGGGGCCGGAGTTTTCGCTATCTCCGCCAGGAACTGGTCATTACTCCGGGTAGAACGGATTTTGTCGACCAGTAATTCCAGGCCTGCGGCCGCGTTACCGTCCGTCGCCAACGCGTTGAGGACCCTGCGCAACTTCCAGACTTGCTGGAGCTGCTGGCGGTCGAAGAGCAGCTCTTCGTGCCGGGTAGAGGAGGCGTTGACGTCGAGTGCCGGGTAGATACGGCGCTCGGCCAGCTTGCGGTCAAGGCGTAGTTCCATGTTGCCCGTGCCTTTGAACTCCTCGAAGATGACCTCGTCCATGCGGCTCCCCGTCTCGACCAGGGCGGTAGCGAGGATCGTGAGCGAGCCCCCCTCTTCGATGTTGCGGGCGCTCCCGAAGAACTTCTTCGGGGGGTACAGCGCGCCAGTGTCGATACCACCGGACATGATGCGCCCAGTAGCCGGTTGCGCCAGGTTGTAGGCCCGGGCCAGACGAGTAATGCCGTCGAGCACGATGACCACGTCCCTGCCCGCCTCGAGCAGCCGCTTGGCCCGCTCGATGGCGAGTTCCGCCACTTGCGTGTGCTCATCGGAGGGGCGGTCGAAGGTCGAAGCTATGACTTCACCCTTGACCGAACGGCGCCAGTCCGTTACCTCCTCGGGCCGCTCGTCGACAAGCAGGATCATCAGGTGGACTTCAGGGTTATTGGCCTCGATCGAGTGGGCTATCTGCTTCAGGATCGTGGTCTTGCCGGCCTTGGGAGGCGACACGATCAGGCCACGTTGGCCCTTCCCGATCGGGGAGACCAGGTCGACGATCCGGGCGGTCACGTTGGCCGGGTCACCGGGGACCTCGAGGCTCAATTTCTCGTCCGGGAAGAGCGGGGTCAAGTTCTCGAACTTGGGCCTGTTGCGCGCTTCCTCCGGGTTGCTGCCGGCGACGGCGTCGACCCTGACGAGCGCAGGGTACTTTTCGTTGTTGGCCGCCGGGCGGTAGACCCCGTCGATCATGTCACCCTTGCGCAGCCCATATCGGCGGACCTGGGTAATGGAGACGTACACATCTGACGAACTGGCCAGGTAACCATTGGCCCTGAGAAAGCCGTAACCCTCCTCGCGGAGGTCCAAAAGGCCCGAACAAGGTACGAGCTCGCC
>JASHVH010000053.1 GCA_030039575.1 Acidimicrobiales bacterium
GCAACGATTGCCGTCCCGCCCGCCGCTTCGGCGGCCTTGGCCACCGAGTCCAGGTCGTCGACATTGATGTAAGTCGTCCAACGCGGCGGTCCGGGGTCCTGGGCCGGGCCGATCGCAGCGACCTGCTTACCACCCTTCGAGACGATCGTGTAGTGGCCGGCTTCCTCGCCCATGTCTTGTCCTTGCCAACCGAACAAGGGGGCGTAAAAAGCCAGGGATACCTTCACATCGGGCGTCCCAATATCTACCCATGATGGGACCCCGTGTTCGTAATGCTTCATCTCGGGCATTGGGCCCTCCTCAGTTATTCGCTCTTTGAGAAAACTCTTACCCGCCCGAAAACATGAAGCAAGGGGTCCCTCGCCACCCCCCAAACGGCTTCAGCAGCACCGTGGCCGGCGCCGCTTGCACCTCGCCTGGAGGTACCTTTTCAGTCGTCTCCTGCCAGTGAGACACATGGGGACGGACCTGGGAGAACCGCGTGGCTAGCTCGGGGCAACTGACGACATACCTGGGCACGGCTCCCGGGGTGGGCAAAACGTACGCCATGTTGAACGAGGGCCGGCGCCGCGCGGCGGGAGGCGACCACGTGATCGTCGGTTGGGTCGAGCACCACGACAGGCCCGAGACCATCGCTCAGCTCGAAGGCCTCGAGATGATCAGCCCGGGGCACGTGGACTATCGGGGCCACGACTTTGAGGAAATGGACCTGCCGGCGGTGCTGGACGCCGGAGCCGACCTGGTGATCGTGGACGAACTGGCCCACAGCCTCCCGGATGGCAGCCGCAAACGCTGGCTCGACGTGGCCGACGTGCTCTCCAGCGGCACGGATGTGTTGACAAGCGTCAACGTGGCCAATCTCCTGTCCGCCCGGGACTACGCCGCCCGCGTCACCGGCGCCGGCCCTGTCGAGTCCGTACCCGACGAGTTCGTACGCTCCGGAGATGTCGTCCTGGTAGACCTTCCGGCTGACGCGTTGCGGCGCAGGATCGCCGCCGGCCTCGTCTACTCGGCCGACCGGGTCGGAGGAGCGCTGGCCGAGTACTTCCGCGTCCCCAACCTCGAGGCCCTCAGCGAACTCGGCCAGGCTTGGGTGGCCGGCACGCTGGACGAGGTGGGCCCCGACCTCTTGGCCCGGCGTGGTCTCGCCGGCGAACCACCACGCTCCGTGGTCGTCGCCGGCGTCTCGGGGTCGAGATGGAGCGACGCGGTCATCCGGCGGGCAATGGAACTGGCCTGTCTAGACGACGCCGACCTGCTCGTAGTGCACGCCAAGACGGCCGACGGGGCCAGCCGGCCCAGCCAGGAGGCGCTCGACCATTACCGCGATATGACCGAGCAGTTGGGAGGCAGCTACACCGAGGTGGAGGGTGAACTCCCCGCTCGCGCTATAGCCGACGTCGCCCGCGCTCGCGGCGCCTCCGCGGTCGTCGTAGCCCGTCACCGCTCACGCCTTTCCGAGCTGGCGCGGGGGTCGGTGGCGTCGCAACTCCGCCGACTGCTGCCGGGCACGACGCTCGAAGAGGTGCACGAAGCAAACTAGCCGTCCCCGGAGGCGGCCCGGACGGACCTGAAGGCGGCCCAGCGAGGCGACGTCTGCGGGCCGCCGGCTGGGCCAGGCCAGGGTCGGCCCAGGGTGCGGTGAGGGTCTTCCCCTATGGGAACAGCCCCGGATCCGGCCCAGAATGAAGCCATGACCGACTACACCTCGCAAACTCCGCCCCCTGCGCCAAATGGGGCGCCGCACAGGTTGACGCGCAGCACGACAGACCGCATGGTCGCCGGTGTCGCCGGCGGGTTGGCCGAATACCTTGACGTCGACCCGGTCGCAGTGAGGATCGGCTTTGTTATCGCCTCTTTTCTCCTTGGTGGCATTGGCGGGCCCATCCTCTACCTTCTGATGTGGGCCATCGTGCCCGAGGAAGGGAAAACGAGGTCTATCGCGTCCGACACTTTAAGGTCGGCCCCTTGGCAGCACTCCGGCCAAGACACCGGGACGAATTAAGCAAAAGCGCCCTCGCGCCCGGCGGCCTACATTGCGGAATTTACATCTCAGCGGTTTCTCAGGGCCATAATGCCCGGTTACCGCACTTCACAGCGACTCCCTACACCGCCAAGCGCAAGTAAGTCTCAGAGATCTCTCAGGGCGAGAAAGAGCGGTCCCTTCAGCTGTATAGCAATGGGTCGGCGCACACACGGTGTGCACCCAGAGGCCGCGAGAACCGCCGGTCTCCAGCAACCGACGAAAGGAAGGGCCCATGAAGATCCCGATGGCGAAGCGGGTGGCTCCTGCCATCCTGGCGCTGGGTGTCGCCGTAGGTGGCCTCGGCCTCAGTGCAGGGACCGCGTTCGCATCATCATCTAAGAGCACTGCCGTCAAGGTCGGGGCCAGCTGCTCGAAAGCCGACAAGGGTAAGACCGAAAAGGTCGGCAAGACCGAAGTGGTCTGCAAAGACGTCAAGGGCAAGTACAAGTGGGAGAAGAAGTAGTAATTCCCTGACAGTTGTCAGAGAACACGGGTCAGAGAGCTCCGGTGGCGGCGGGTCAGCCGGAGCTCTCGCTGTCCGCAAGGTGGGCGGCCCCGTATGAGACCGATTCGTCTACACGAGGCTCGGCCCGGGGGCGCGAGGGCGCCGGGCCCTGGGGGCCAATTTGACCGGCGCTCGGCAACCTGACGACCATGCGAGCGCCCGGTTGGGCATCTTCGACCCAGACCTCGCCGCCGTGGGCGGTGACGATCTCGCGGACGATGGCCAAGCCCAGACCCGCTCCGGTGCCTTCATGAGCGCGGGCGGTGTCGAGCCTTACGAACCGTTCGAAAATGCGCTCGCGCTCGAACCACGGGACACCGGGGCCGTCGTCCGTCACCATCAGATGATAGAAATCTCCCATCGGTACGGTGGCGAACTCGACTCGATGACGGGCATAGCGTTGGGCATTGTCCGACAGGTTGGCGACGACCCGGGCCAGCTGCGCTTCGTCCCCGCGCACGCGCGCCGCGCTCACCCCTTTCACTGAAACTTCGACTTTGCCTTGTGCCCGGAGCCGGTCGGCCTGGAAAATAACCAGCTCGTCCAAGTCAACATCCGAGGGCCTCAGCCGCAGCATGCCCTCGTCCAGGCGGGCCAACGTGAGCAAGTCCTCGACCAGCTGGCTCATGCGGTTGACCTCGACGACGGACCCTTCGAGCATGCTTTGGCTCGCGGTACCCGGGTGAGCCGCAGCCACCTCGAGCTGCGCTTGCAAGGCCGCCAGCGGGTTACGCAGCTCGTGCGAGACGTCCGCCACCAATTGGCGTTGCCGGTCGTTCGAGGCTTCGAGCCGCTTGAGCATAGCGTTCATAGTGCGGGCCAGGCGACCGATCTCGTCGTTCACTGCCGGTTCGGGGACGCGCCGGTGGAAATCTGTGGCGGAAAGTTCGGCCACTTCGGCCCGGATGGCCTCCACGGGCCGGAGAGCCCAGCCTGTTAGCACCCAAACCAGCGCGCCGACCAGGAGGGCCAGGACCGGCAAGGCGATACCAAGCGAAAGCTCGACGAGGCCGATCGCATGATCGGCAGCGCCCAGTGAATAGGCGACCAGGACGGCATGCGCGGAACCCGGGCCCTTCAAACCGACTGCCGCTACCACAAAGCGGTTGTCGAGGTCGAGGCGCACGTGGGTGAACCGCCGGACGCGGAGCACGACACCCGTAGACGTGGCGAACTTGCCTGGGCCGGGTGACAAGTCGGCCATGGCAGGTTGGCCCGCGATGTCCCGGCTGGACCTCATAACATCACCGTTCGTGCTTATGACCTGTGCGGCCATCTCCTCGGTGGAGATCGGGAGGGGGGTAGGGACGTGACCGCGGTTGGTGATGAGGAACGAGATAGCCTCCGCTTCGGCCTTGGCCGTGTTGGTTGCGCTCTGGTAAAGCGAGTTGCGCAGGAGCAGGATGACGCCCGACGCGCTCAGCACGTAGGCCACACCCACTATGAGGACCGAAACGACGGCCGCCCGGACCCGTACCGCACCGAGCCAGCCGAACGGGCGGAACGGGCTAGAACTGGAGCCCGCGCTCATCGACCACCAATCGGTAACCAAGTCCCCTCACCGTCTCTATCGAACGGCGGTCGAAGGGAGTGTCGATCTTCTTGCGCAGATAACCTACGTAAACTTCAACGATGTTCGGGTCTCCATTGAAGTCGGGCCCCCAGACTTTCCTCAGCAGCTCCTCCTTGCTCATCGCCTTTCCCAAATGCGTAAGCAGCGTGGCCAACATGTCGAACTCGCGCCGGGACAGGTCGATCTCCTGGTCCCCGCGGGCGCAACGATGGCTCCGCCGGTCAAGGATGAGGTCGCTGGCCCGCAGCACGTCGGAGTCACCCGCAACGGACTTTGCCCCTCGGCGCACCAGGGCACGCAGGTGAGCCTGCAGCACGACGTAAGAGAAAGGCTTGGTCAGGTAGTCGTCGGCCCCGGCGTCGAGCGCCTCGGCTTCGTCCCACTCCCCGTCTTTGGCCGTGAGCATGAGGATCGGGGTCCAGATCGCTTGCTCACGAAGCCGTCTGCAAATCTGAAAGCCGTTGAGGTGCGGGAGCAGGATGTCGCAAACTATGACGTCGAAGCTCTGTTCGGTCGCTAACCGCAGGCCCTCGCTGCCCGTACTGGCCGCGACGACGTCATGGTTCTCTTCCCGCAGCCCACGGCAGAGCGCGTCACGCAGACGGTCCTCGTCCTCGATGAAGAGGATGCGCACTGACAGAAAACTACCGGACGGCCGGTGCCCGGACATTGCGGGCCAGGCCTCGGTGCCCTGTTTCCTCAGCGCTTTCTCAGAGTCAGGGCCGGTCAGGGGCTAACGAGGGCCGCAGTGAGGCCCAGGGCTCCTGCCCCGAGACGTCCTCTAACTCGTAACCCGAAGTAGTGCCGACCGCCGGCGCGATGACGACCCTCAGGTGCGCCGGCTGAGCGCCGGTGTTGAAGGAGGCATGGACGCGACCGGCATCGATGTACGCCGAATCGCCCGGGCGCATCGTCCTCGCCTCCTCCCCGACCCACTGTTCGACCTCACCCGATCCCACGATGATCACCTCTTCTTGGACCGGGTGACGATGGAAGTCGTGGCCGGCACCAGGCCGGATCTCGACGTCCATGACCACCAACTGCCTTGCCCCCACTGCCGCCGGCGTGCAACGCCAGCCGATTACGCCCCAGTCGAACCGCTCGTGCCGGACTTCTTCGCTCTTCATAAAGGCGCCCATCCGCCCCCCTCTATGTCACGCTCCCGGTCGTGTTGAACTCGGTCGTCTTGAACTGGCGCACCGTCTCCGTAAGGGCTATTTCAGTGGGCAAACGTTCCATCGACGACGCCCCGAAGAAACCGACCACTCCCGACGTCCGTTCCAGCAGGTACTGCACGTCAGCCGGGCTCGAGATGGGGCCCCCGTGACAAAGGACCAAGATCTCCGGGTTTACGGCCGCAGCTGCGTCGTGCATGGCCTGGACGAGTACGGCGCACTCATCAAGCGTCTTGCCCGTCTTGGCGCCGATGGTACCTCCGATGGTAAGGCCCATATGGGGCACGAGCACATCTGCGCCCGCGTCAGCCATCTTGCGGGCGTCATCGGTGCTGAAAACGTAGGGCGCCGTCAGCATGTCACGGTCATGCGCCAACCGGACCAATTCGACTTCGAGGTCGTAGCCCATACCTGTCTCTTCCAGGTTCGTGCGGAAATCACCGTCGTAGAGCCCAACAGTCGGGAAGTTCTGCACACCGCTAAAGCCCATCCGCTGCAAATCGTCCAGGAACGCCGGCATGAGCCTGAAAGGGTCGGTGCCGCACACGCCCGCGAGGACCGGGGTTACCCGGACCACGGGCAATACCTCCCGCGCCATGTCGACGACAATGGCGTTGGCGTCGCCGAACGGGAGCAGCCCGGCCAATGACCCCCGGCCGGCCATCCGGTAGCGCCCGGAGTTGTAAATGATTATCAGATCCGCACCACCCGCTTCTGCGCACTTGGCCGACAAGCCGGTGCCCGCCCCGGCGCCAATGATCGGCCGGCCTTGCGCCACCTGGGCTCGGAACCGGGACAGTGCTTCGGCCCTGGTCATCTCGGTGCGCTCATCTCGGTTCGCTCATCTCGGTTCGGTCATTTCGGCTCGCCGATCAACTCGACCAGGCGCGTGGCCATCGCGTCGGCGAACCGATCGTCGTTGACGTCCATGTCGAGCTCGTGGACCTCCACGTCCCCGATGGTCTCGTGCAATCCTGCCAGCAGCGCCGCATCGGCCACGGGGTCGTAGAACGGCTTGCCTTGGACCGAGATCGCCGAAACGCCCCGTAAGGGCACGAAGAGCGCCGTTGGGCTCCTCGCTCCGGCCAGTTTCGCCCCCACCCGGCGGCCGAGCTCGAGGCATTCCTCGGGCGACGTCCGCAACAAGGTCACGGTGGGGTTGTGGACGTACAGGTTGCGGTTTTGAAATATGGCCGGCACGGTGTCCGGCGGCCCGAAATTGACCATGTCGAGCGCCCCCAGCGAGACCACCTGGGGCACGCCGACGTGACCGGCCACCTCAAGACGGCCCGGGCCCGCCGCCATGACCCCGCCGACCAGCTCGTCCGCCAGTTCCGTCGTGGTGATGTCGAGGACGCCGGCGATAAAACCGCCCCGGACCAGTTCTTCAAGCGATTGGCCACCCACGCCGGTGGCGTGGAACACCAGCACTTCGTAACCGAGGCCCTCCAGGTCCTGGCGCGCTCGCGTGACACACGGCGTCGTAACGCCGAACATCGTCGCCCCGATCAATGGCTTTTGCGCTGTCGCGGGGACACGGACCTTGACCATGCCGGCCATGGCGGCCGCCGCGTTGGACAGGATCCGGGAGGAAATGGCGTTGATCCCGGAGATATCCACCACGGAGGGCATCATCGTCACGTCCACCACCCCCACGTAGGGCCTCGTGTCGCCGGACGCTACGGTCGAAACCAGGAGCTTAGGGACTCCGACCGGTAAACTCTTCACGGCGGCGGCGGCGATGGACGACCCACCCGACCCTCCGATCGCCAGCACTCCATGGATCCTCCCGTCGCGGTAAAGGTTTTTGACCACCTCATGGGCCCCTCGTCCCATCGCTGTCACCGCCGCGCCCCGGTCACCTGCCTTCGCCAGCGCAGCTGTGTCTGCCCCCGCCGCCGCCGCCACCTCGGCGCGGGTCACGTCCGGTGCCACCCCCACCGGGTCGAACACCCCGGCATCAACCAGAAGGACGTCTACGTCGTGCTCCACCAAGCGGTCGCGCAAGAACTCGTACTCGCGGCCTTTGGTGTCGAACGTGCCGAGGAGAGCTACGGTCACACCGGCCACTGCCACCCTCCGCTGGTGGTCCTCCGCCCCTCACCGCCGACAGTAAACCAGGGGTGACGAGCGTTCACGAAAGTGAGGTTAGCGGCGGTGGCTCACCATGATCCAAAATGAACCCGGAGGCGATCGAACGAAGTGAGGGGACTGCAGGCGTAGACGTGGGACAGCCGGGGCGAGATTTCGACGTCATTGTCATTGGTGATTGCAACCCGGACATCGTGATGAGCGGGGACGATGTCCGGCCCGAGTTCGGCCAACACGAAAAGCTTGTACCCGAGGCTGCTCTCGTCATCGGCGGCTCCGGGTCGATAACGGCGTGCGCTTGTGCCCGCTTAGGCCTGCGGGCGAGGCTCATCGGGGCCACGGGGGACGACCTGTTCGGGCGGTTCATGTTGGGCCAACTACGGGAATGGGGTGTCGACACCTCGCTCTGCCCCGTCCTCGCCGGTATAAGCACGGGTTTCAGCGTGGTCCTCAGCAATGGCACCGACCGTGCCATCCTGACCCACCCCGGCACCATTGACAGCCTGCGCTTGGCAGACGTACCGCAGGAGGAGCTCACGCTCGCCCGTCACGTCCACATCAGCTCGTACTTCCTCCAGCCCGGCCTCGCACCCCAATTGCCCGGCGTGATCGGCCCCCTCCGGGCGGCGGGCGTCACTATCTCGCTCGACCCCAACTGGGACCCGGTGGGGAGTTGGGACAATGGCCTGGCGTCGCTGCTCGGCTCGGTCGACGTCTTCCTGCCGAACGCGGCCGAAGCCCGGGCCATAACGGGCATCGAGGATGTCCGGTCCGCGGCGCTGCAACTGGCCCGCCACGGGAACCTGGTTGTGGTCAAGGACGGGGAAAACGGCTGCATTGCCGCCCGCGGCTCTCGCATTTCCACGCAAGCGGCGTTTGCCGTGGCGTGCCTGGACACAACAGGGGCAGGCGACGCGTTCGACGCCGGGTTCCTGCGCGG
>JASHVH010000054.1 GCA_030039575.1 Acidimicrobiales bacterium
CGGCGAGCTCGTCCTGGATGGCAGCTCGGTGGCGATGGTCATGTCGCCACGCGACGGTCTTGTGCTCGAAGCGGTCGATGACGCTCCTTGTGACGGGACGTTCAGATCCTTCAGCCAGGCCGAAGGGCCGCTCGCCTCCTATCGGCGCACTGTTTCGGTCGAACCGCTGGACGACGAGCACTTCAGAGTGCGCCAACTGGTTGAGCTTCGAGTCGGCCTGCCGTGGTGGTCGTGGCTGCTCGTCCTGCCACTGCGCTTTTCGCTCGGGCGGGCCAGGCCGGTGGCGGTGAGGCCGAGGGCGGGGAGGCCGACAGCGGGGAGGCCGGCCGCTCCCGAAGAGGCCCGCCTGCCCTGGTGGGCGCCACCTCAGCGGCTCGACAGGCGTCAGGCCGTCGTGATGGCCACCCTGGCCGCGCTAGTCAGCGTGCAGGGGTTCTTGGCTGCCCTCCTTCCCGAGACGCTCACGTATGCGGCCAGCGAGATGCACGTCGGCACGTTCGGGCAGGGAGCCGTGTTCGCGGCGGTCGAGCTCTCCACCCTCCCGGCCCTTCTTGGCCTCGTCCTGGCCGACCGGCGGGGCCGGCGAGCCGTGGTGTTGTGGGCGACCGGTGCCGCCGCCGTTCTCAGCGAGCTCGGAGGGTTCAGCACCTCGGTCAGCTGGCTGACCGTAACGCAGGTAAGTGCCGGCGCCCTCGTGGCCGCGGCCGGTATAGCAGCCATCGTCGTCGCCGTCGAGGAGGTGCCTCGGGGCTGCCGGGCGTGGGCGGTAGGGGTGCTCGGGATGGCGGCCGGCTTCGGGGGTGGCGGGCCGCTGCTGCTCCTGCCTTTGGCCGGGACCGGTCCGGGCGGTTGGCGCTGGCTTTACTGGCTGAGCCTCTTGGGCCTGCCTATTGTCGCCGTCTGCGCCCAGCAGTTGCCTGAGAGCCGGCGCTGGGTGGTGGCCGAGACGAGCGAGCCTGACGTCGCGGTCACCAGGCCACCCGCCACGACAGCGCCGGCCACCACAGCGGCGGCCGCCGGGACAGCCTTCGCAACGGCAGCGGCGACAGTGAGCGTCGGCCCGGGGTCGCCGGGGCCAGTTCCCCCCGCGCCGCCGGCGGGGAACGGCGTCCCGGCGGCGCGGCCAGCTGTGTCGGCCGCGACCGCGAGATCGTGGCTGGGTTGGGCACGCGCCAGCCTTTCCCCCCGGCTCGGTTCGCCGGCCGGGCGGCTGGTCCTGGTGTGCGTGGGCGCCGTGCTGTTTGCGCTCTTCGCCGCCCCCGCCTCTCAGTTCCAGACGGAGTTCCTGCGCCAGGAGCGCCACTACAGCGCGCTTGGCATTTCGGTCTTGCAGCAAATAGCCGGCAGCATAGGAGCGCTCGGGGTGCTCTTTGGTGGCCGCCTGGCCGACACCCACGGGCGCCGCCCGGTCGCCGTCGTTTGTGTAATAGGCGCAACCGTTACGACCCTGTGGGCCTACCTGGCCCACAGCTGGGTCCTGTGGTTCGCCACTACCTCCAGCCAGTTCTTCCTTTATGCGACGGCCCCGGTCCTCGGTGTTTACGGCGTCGAGCTCTTCGCCACTGCGTCGCGCGCCCGGTCGGCAGGCCTGGTGGCCGCCTGCTCGTCGGTTGGCGGGGTCTCCGGGCTATTGGCCGCCGGCGCCCTCGGCGCTCATTTCGGCACCCTCGGCCCAGCGTTGGGGGTTGTGGCCATCGGGCCCCTATTGTTGGTGATATTGCTGTTGGTCGGTTACCCCGAGACAGCCGGTATCGACCTGGAAGAACTGTCTCCCTCTCGTTGCGAGGTTCTCGAAACCCGCTTCGCTCAGGGAAGGGGAGCGGCCGATCCTGCCACCAGGACGTGACCGATAGCCCGGTCCCCGGCCGACTGCCCCGCCGGCGGACCATAGCCACCCGGCCGGACCGTTAGCGGCCCCTCGGCGTCGCATTGCACCTGACGTAGGATCGTCCCCCGTGCTGCGAATTTCCCCCTCGCTACTGGCGGCCGACTTCGGGGCACTGGCAGAGGCGGTGGGAGCGGTCGCCTCTGAAACCGACTGGCTACACGTGGACATCATGGACGCCCATTTCGTGCCCAACCTGACCATCGGGCCGCCTGTGGTCGAGTCACTGCGCAGGCATACGGGCGTTTTCTTCGATTGTCACCTGATGATGACCAACCCGGGCGACTACCTGGAGGCGTTCCGGAAGGCCGGCGCCAACGGGTGCACGGTCCATGTGGAAGTGGGGGACACAAGTGAACTGCTGGCCGAAGCCAGGAAACTGGGCCTCCATGCCGGGCTGGCGCTAAACCCGGAGACGCCCTATGAAGCCATTGACCCGTTCCTCGACCAGGCCGACCTCATCCTGGTCATGACCGTGCACCCCGGTTTCGGCGGGCAGAGCTTCATCGCAGAGATGGTCCCCAAAATTGCCCGTGTGCGTCAAGAGCTCGACCGGCGAGGATCGCCGGCGGACCTGGAGGTGGACGGGGGCATAGATGTGGAGACCGCGCCAATTGTGGTGCGGGCAGGCGCCCGGGTGCTCGTGGCCGGGTCCGCCGTCTTCGGCATGCCCCGCCCATGGGAAGCGGCGCGGCAGATCCAAGAGGCGGGGGAGGCGGCCCTACCGGGCGGGGGGCCGCACTAAGGGCCTTCCGCCCCTTTGGGATCTGGCCTATAGGAGCCCGCGGGAAACGGCCACCATTACCGCGTCGCCCCGGGAAGCGGCGCCCATCTTGCGGTAGATGGACTTCAGATGAGATTTCACCGTATTCGGGGAAACGTAGATCCGGGCTGCGATATCGGGGACGCTCAGGTGCGAGGGCAGGTACCCGAGCACCTCTCTTTCGCGAGTGGTGAGGGGTTCGAGCATGGTGCCCGGCCCGCTTGCAGTCGTCTTTGGCACGAGCTGCTCGGCGTGGTCGATCAACTGGGTCAAGTACGGGTCAGGGCGGTTGGCAGAAATAACCCGGAGCAAGGGTACGATTTGCCCCGCTTCCTCCATGAAGGGGCGTATGTACCCTTCGGGCCGGCCCTGGTCGACCGCCCGGCACAGAGCTTCATCTGCCCGCAAGGTGCGGCCATGTTGCACCTCGGCGCACGTCAGCAGGACCAGCCGGCGGATGTCCGCCGCGAGAGAGCCAGGACGGTTAGAACGAAGCCGGGTCAGCGCCCGGTCGGGCCGCCCCGACGCCAGGTCGATCCGGGCCATGGTTTCGCAAGAGACCTCGCCGGCCGGGATGGAGCGGGCCACCAGAAGGGCACCTTCCAGGTCACCCAGCGCCAATCGGCAACCCACTTCGACATGGTTCAACTTTTGCAGCAGTTTGTGCGGCGGCGGGTTCCTCAGCCCGATCTGGCGGAGATGACCGATGCGGCTGAGTGCCTCGCGAGGGTGTTGCCGGGCGATCATCACCCGGACCAGTTCCACCTCGACGGCCCAGGCCCACGGCGTCGTGTCCTCTGAACGGACGAGCTGCAGAGCGGCCTCGAGCTGGCTCTGCGCCATCTCCAGCTCGTTGTGCTCGAAGAGCACCTCAGCCATCGCCAAGCGGGCGTCCAGGGTCACGGGGTGCCACGCTTTGCCCTGCGCTTCGGCTTTCCGCATGGCGGCAATGGCCAGGCGGTAGGCGTCCCGGAGGCGGCCCCTGAGGCAGGCGATCGTCGCCAGCGTCCCGGGCTGGCCGGCCTCCACTTCCTCCTCGCTGCCGAACTGAGCCAAAAGGAGCGCCTCTGCATCTTCGAGCTGGCCGAGCGAGACATGGGCTCGGGTGGCCAGGATGGGCAGTTGTGCCGCGATCGACGTGTCGGTTATGCCGGTCCAAAAGGCGGCCCCTTCGGCGGGCTCGTGCGGGCTCTCCCCGTGGCGGTCGGTGATCCCCATGAGCTCCTCAGCGGCCCGGCATCGGTCCAGTACCGAGACGGGGTCACCGAGCCGGTCGGCGTGGACGGCCCACAGGAACTCCGCCCGTCCCCGCCATAGCTGTTGGTCGGGGCCGTCGCTCGCCATCGAGTCGAGGCGCTGCAGCGCCCGGGCCGCCTCGGTCACTCGTTGAGCACCAATAAGGGTGGCCGCCTCTACGTACATCCGGCCGGGTTCTTCGGCGGCCTCCGTCTCGGTCCCCGCCGGCGACGGATCTGCAACAAAGTCCGGGGAAATGTCGTCGTCCAACTGAAAGGCCAGATCCGAGAACAGGGTCGAGAAGGCCCGCTCGTAAGCGCCTGCTTCCGTGAAATGGTGGGCCGCTGAGCGGGAGTCGCCCGACTGCTCGAACCAGCAGGCGGCCCTGAGGTTGGCATTGCGCCTCAGCGAGGGATCTTCATCCGGGCGACCCTTGCGCAAAAGGTCCGCCAGGAGAGGGTGGTAGCGGTAGCCCCGCTCCCCGGCTCCGGCGGGGACGACGAAAAGATTTTGGTTGGCCAGTGACGCGAGGACCGCTTCGGCGTCGCTCCGGCCGCTGACGGCGCCGCAGAGCTCCGGCGTGAGGTGCCCCAAAACGGAGGTCTGCAGCAAGAACTTCACCACATCGGGAGGTTGGCGCAGGAGCATTTCATTTTCTATGTACTCGGCCACGGGGCCAAAAGCTCCGGAGAAC
>JASHVH010000055.1 GCA_030039575.1 Acidimicrobiales bacterium
CGGCGGCGGGGGCCGGGTACTTCGTGGCCGTTCCCAACATTTTCCACCTCCATGGCGTCACGGGCGCAATGGCCGTCGAGCTCCTGGCGCCTCATATCGCCCACGAGGCCGCCGCGGCGGGCTTGGCGCAAGTCCGGGCTGAGCACCTGGCCCTCTATTCACGAGGCCGCCCCGCGGCGGCCCCGCAGCCGGCCGGCGCTCCGAGCCGCGCCCTGGCGGTGGCGGCCGAGGCGAGCCTCGACCCTCACCAGGTAAAACTGGTGGAAGCTTGCCGGCGGGGGCTGGAGTTGAGCGGCGACCCCGTTTTTGCCGCGGCGGCCGAGACGGTTACGGGCGTGCCCTCGGAGACCGCTTAGCCGGTACTGGGCGCGTGCCCGGGTGATCGCTCGCCGGTTCTCCGCCGTGCGCAGCCCTAACCGTAATACCAGGCCTCGAAAGAGGAAATCGCCCTGAGCCGGGCGCGGGTACGAGAGGTGGCCGGGAACCACGCCAGTTCCCGCCCGGCTCCGAAAGGGACGCGCGCGGACCGGCAGCGCACGCCCCGCAGGCCGCGGGTGTACGCTTCGGCGCCGACCGGCTGGCACAGGTGGTGGCCAATCAGCTCGCCATTTTCGTCGAGCGGGTAGCTGACAGGTAGACCGGCCGACCGGACCCCCGCCGGTGTGTGGACATCAGCGACGCGCTGGTGGCGCGGCAGGGACGCCGAGACCAGCGTGGGCCCGGTGTCATCGCGGAGGTCTTCCGGTTCGTACGGCCACCCTTCAACAAATTTTCGAAGGTTTAACCTGGCCGTCACCATGTCTTCGTTGAAATAGAGCACAGGGAAGCTGCCTGGCGGGTTCCAGCGTTGCCCGCGCACCTGGGCAAAGCTCGGGTCGAGGGGGTCATCCCAGGCGGGGTTGGCTATCCGCAGCCAGAGGTGGCCGTCGGGGAGTACCTCGGTGCGCACGGGGAGGGCGGCTTACGCTTGCGCGAAGCCAAAGTCGAACATGGCCCGGCACGCATCGAGGACACCCCGGCTGTCGCCCGCCCCGACCAGTTCGACGAGCGAACGCCCGCCCAGCCTGTCGGCCTGGCGGCGAACAGCGGCCGGGATCCGGTCCACCTTGAGGTGGTGCACCAAAAGGTCGGTCGCCGCAGCCAGGTCCGCCACCGTCGTGAGCCTGTCCACCGGGAGGCCCTGTGCCAGCCACTTCGATAGCGCTTGACGCGACACGCCGAAGAGGCGGGCCGCCTCCGAGGCCGACAAGCCCCACACATCGAGGAACCTCCGCAACTGGCTCCCGAGCGCACGAGACTCGAGTTCCCCGGCGAACGTCTCGAGCCAACCCGGACGGTCACGGCTCGCCTCTACCAGCTGGTTGGCTAGAACCTTCGGGTCCGCTTCCAGGGCCCAGGCAACCGACATCTCGACCTCCTGCCTGCAACTGTACGTCAACCGCAACCATATGTCAACTTACCGGGCCCGTGGGGCGTGTCGCGCTCGAAGAGGTGCGGCTCCGCCCCGTTTTCCGGCCTTGACCCTCCCTGGGCCCGGGGCAAGACTTGGCCAGTAAGACCGGAGACGCCCCACTATTTGTCACGATCTCGAGGGAGGAAACGATATGCGCATTCGTCACGGCGTTGGTCCTATCGTGGCCGCGCTCATCTTGGTCGGTACGGTCACGGCATCGCCTACGCCTACCTTTGCCGACGGAGGCCGGTCCGGCCCTTCGGGGCCGGCGGTCGTAATGCTCGCCCACAGCCCTCAAGGCCTGGTGCTGGTCACCGGTCCCGGTGCCGGCAAGGGCGCGGGCCTAGCCGTTTACGAGTTCAGTGGTGACGCTTATCCGCCGCCCGAGCCGCCAGTGCCCGCCCTCCAGTTCAATTGCACGGCTTCTAACACCACTACACGGTTCACGACCGGGACGGGCGGGACGCCCTGCACCACGCCGTGGCCGCCCCTGACGGCGACGGCGACCCCGGTGGCCGGGCCCGGCGTGAGCCAGGCCGGCCTGAGCATTGCTGGGGCTGGTTCGGGCTTCACGCCGGGGCAAGTGGAGTACTACGGGCACCCGCTGTACACCTTCGTGAAGGACACGCCGGGCACGTTCAACGGCGAAAATGTGGCCGCTTTCGGCGGTCTGTTCTGGTTGGTCTCGCGTCGAGGGACGCCCAACGCCGGGGTGGCCAAAGTTGGCACCGAAGTATCGCCATCGGGGGCCGCCGTGTCCACCACCACGGCTTCGGGTGGCAGGACCCTGTACATGCTTTCGTTCGATACGCCGGGCGCCAGCTACGGCTCCTTCGGGCCCAGCTCCGCGGCGGCAGTCAGCACGTGCACCGGTGCCTGCTCGGCGGTCTGGCCGCCCCTGTTGACCACCGGTCGGCCCACCGCCGGCCCTGGCGTCGACCCGCGCCTCATCGGCGAGCTCCGGCGGCCTGATGGGACACTCCAGGTGACGTACGCCGGCTGGCCGGTCTACCTTTACTTCGCCGACCTGGCGGCCGGGGCAGCCGCGGGCGAAACCAACGGCCAGTACCTCCTGGACAACATGGCCGACGGGGTGTGGTACGAGGTGGCTCCCCAGGGCGGCCCGAACCCGGGCACGGCCACCCTGACGAGCGTGGACGGCTTGCTGGCGGTGTCGTCGACCGCTTTCCCGCCAGAGAACCCCGACGCCACCGTCTACACGCTGAGCGCCGACACCACTCCTGGTGCCAGCAGCTGCACGGGGACGTGCGCCAAGTTCTGGCCGCCGGTGCTGACCAGCACGGCCCCGGCCGCGCCCACGTTGACCGGGACGGTCAGCACCATCCAGCGCGCCGACGGGACGTTCCAGGTCGCTTTCAACGGTCACCCGCTCTACTTCTTCAGCCAGGACATGACTTCGGGTGACGCCCACGGGGCGAGCATCAGCACCCCGTTCGGCACGTTCTCGGTCGTCACGCCGTAGCCGCCACCGTCGGTACCCACGCATAGCCCTCCCGCCGGACACAAGCCGCAATGGCGGGAGGGCCTGAGGCCGGGGCCCGGTCCCGGCCCGGTCGTGGCGCGGCCCCGCGCCCGGCGGCGCTGGGCCTTTTCGGCGAAGATGAGTGGTAGGCGGCATGCGTCGGAGCCGAGGACGAGGAGGCTGTGGTTTTGTTGCGAAGAAGGTCTATGCGCCTCAGGCGCTGGGCGTCGCTGACTTTCCTGGCCGGGCCCTTGTGCTCGGCCATCGTCACTGGCGCTGGACTTCCAGCCTCGGCTTCGGGCCTAGGGGGACCACTCGCAGCCATGGACCGCCCAGGAGGGCCGTCCGCCGGCGGCCTGGCGCACGGTGTCGTGGCGGAGCCGCTCGGCAACCTGTTGACCTACGACTACGACAATGCCCGGTCGGGCCACGACCCCGACGGACCGGGGATCGCCTCGATCTCCTCTGCCCCGGCGTGGGACGACACTCTGGACGGGGCGGACTACGGCCAGCCGCTCGTTTACGACGGCACTGTTTACGTGGCCACCGAGGACGACACGGTCTATGCGATCTCCGCCGCCAGCGGCACGGTGCGGTGGAGCATTCACGTCGGGACGCCGGTCAGGTTATCGGTGGTGGACCAGGCACCTACGCTCAGCCCCGGCTGTGGGGACATCGACCCACTCGGGATCACCGGCACGCCTGTGATCGACCCGGCCCGCGACGAGCTCTTCGCCGTCGAGGAGACCGAGACCCCAGGGGCCAACTCCTGGTCCGAGGTGCAACACTGGTTGGTGGCCATTTCGTTGGCTACCCACCGCGAGCTTTGGCATCGTGAGGTGGACCCGCCGCACCCCAACACTGCCGCTACGTATTACATTGCAGCTGAGCAGCAGCGGCCGGCGCTCACGCTCTTCGATGGCCGCATTTATGTACCTTTCGGCGGCCTGTACGGGGACTGCGGGCAGTACCACGGCTACGTCATGGACCTGTCCGAAACCGGCGTGGGGCCAGTCGGTTCGTACCAGGTCCCCACCCAGCGTGAAGGGGGGATATGGGGGACAGGGGGCGCCGCGGTCTCGTCTAAAGGGGACATTTACGTCGCCACCGGGAACGGCAGCTCGGACAGCGCCTCCGACTTCGACGAGGGCAATTCCGTGGTCGAACTGTCAAACTCCTTGCAGCGGCTTGGTTTTTGGGCACCGAGTGACTGGGTCACCCTCAACGCGCAGGACTGGGACCTCGGGTCGGCGGGCCCCCTCGAGGTACCGGGTACCTCGATCCTGTTCGCGGCGGGCAAACCGGCGGGGACGACCAGCTTTGGCTCCGTGATGACCGAGGGGCACCTCGGCGGCATCGGCCATGGCGCCTACACCGGCACCCTTTGCCCCTCCGGCGGTGTCTTCGGCGCCAATGCCACAGACACCCTCGGGTCTGGTAAGAGCGCTCGCATTTTCGTCTATGCCGCCTGCGGCAGCGGGACCGAGGCCGTCCAACTCACGACGTCGCCTCTCGCTTTCCACACCGTCTGGCACCCTTCGACTGGGTCTCCCAACGGGCCACCCATTGTGGCCGGCGGCCTGGTATGGGCGCTCGACTGGCTCAACGGCGTGCTTTACGGGATGAAGCCGGCGACCGGCCTTGTCGTCTTTTCTCGGCCTACTGCCCCGCTCAACCACTTCGCCACGCCTGCAGCCGGCGACGGCATGGTCCTGGTCCCCACTCAGACCGGTGTCGAAGCGTTCCGCGCCAATTCGTGAGGCCAATTCCGGGTGCCGATTTGGCATTATGGCGCCCGCCACCTTCGCCGAGCGGGCGTAAACTCCACGGAACCCTCGTTTTGACGCCTCCACGCCCGCAGCCGAGCCA
>JASHVH010000056.1 GCA_030039575.1 Acidimicrobiales bacterium
ATGAGCCGCCGCTCTTCGACGTTGAAAAGCGGGGCCGCCTTCTGGCGGTTGGGGACAGGCGCGATCACTATTCGTTCGAACAGCCGGCTCGCCGTCTCGACGATCTCGAGGTGCCCGTTATGGAACGGGTCGAAGCTGCCCGGGAACAGGGCTGTCCTCACTTTTCGGCTGTCCTCACTGCTGGGCTTTCCTCACCTTTCGGGTCTGCTGGCTCGTTGGGGCTTGCTCGTTTGGGCCGGTTCCCTCGGCCGCTCGGGCTCTCTGGTCGTCCTCACTTGGGACCGTCGGGGCCCCGTCGGCTTCGCGCGGACTGGCCAGAGTAACAACCGTACCCCCGTATTGCTTCGACCGTAGTGCCTGCCACCCCTCGGGCAGGACAAGCTCCTCTCCCGTCTCGGCCAGGACCAGCGGTTCGAACGCGGCCAGGCCGGCCAGCAACGCGGCCCAACCCTGCCAGGCGTAGGGCGGGTCGGCCATGACCAGGTCTACGTTGCGCTCCCCCTCCCGCACTCTCCCTAATGCCTCCCCTGCGGACCGTCCTTGCGGGGTCTCCGCCACTCGCCGCCCACTGTCCAGTGCGGCGGCCCGCGAACTTACCCATCCGAGAACGTCGACCCCCACGACCGTAGCTCGTCCTGGCCCGTAGCCCAACCTGGCCAGGTTGGCCCGCGTCGCCGAGAGCGCACCGCGTGCCTGCTCTACGAAAGTGACGTGTGAGGCGCCGCGCGACAAGGCCTCGATGCCCATGGCGCCGCTCCCGGCGAACAGGTCCCATACCTCCGCCCCCTCCACGACACCCAGGCTGTCGAGCATCGAAAAGGCGGCCTCCCGCACGCGGTCGCTGGTGGGACGGGTGCCCCGCCCCCGCGGTACCAGCAACCGGCGGCCACCCTTTTCGCCGGCTATGACACGCACATTGACCGCCCGGTGCCGGCGGCGTCCAGGTTCGGACGGCTGTCAGCTTTTGAACAGGTACTCACGGTCTTCGTCGTCCACCAGCGATCGCAGCTCGCGGACAAGGGCGGGATGGCGGGCCAGAGCGGGGTCAGCGCCGACGATGTCAAACGCCACCTCCCGGGCGAGCGTCACGTACTTGCGGTGCCGGCGGAGAGAGGCGAGCTTCAGGTCATTAACGCCCTTTTGCCGGGTCCCCAGGATCGTGCCCTCGCCCCGGAGGTCCAGGTCCACTTCTGCCAGTTCGAAGCCGTCGTTGGTCCGTTCCATGGCGGCCAGGCGCTCTTCCCCGTCCGGCGTCGGAGCCTCGCTGAGCAGGTAGCACCAGGATTTGGCCGCCCCGCGACCGACTCGCCCCCGCAACTGGTGCAGTTGGGCGATGCCGAAGCGGTCGGCGTCTTCGATCACCATGACCGTGGCGTTCGCGACGTCCACGCCGACCTCGATCACCGTGGTCGCCACCAGCACCTGCAGTTCGCCGGTGCGGAACCGGGCCATGACCGCTTCCTTCTCCCTGGCCGGCAGTTGCCCGTGGAGGAGCCCGATGCGCAGGCCGGCCAGCGGGCCCTCAGCCAGGCGGGCCAGCTCCTCACTGGCTGAGGTGGCCTGGACGCGCTCAGACTCCTCCACCAGCGGGCAAACGACGTACGCCTGGTGCCCCGCAGAAATCTCGTCGCGCACCGTCTCCCAGGCCGCTTCCACGTCCAGTGGGCCACGCGCCCAGACCGTCGCTACGGGCGTGCGCCCCGGCGGTAGTTCGTCCAGCACCGTAGTGTCGAGGTCCCCGTACACCGTCATGGCTGCCGTGCGCGGTATGGGCGTTGCCGTCATTACAAGCACGTCAGGCACCGGGCCGCCCGCTTTCTCGCGGAGGGCGGACCGTTGCTCGACCCCGAAGCGGTGCTGTTCGTCGATAACGACCATGCCCAGTCGCTTGAACCGCACGGATTCGGTCAACAACGCATGAGTACCGACGACGAGGTCGACATCCCCCGTGGCCAGCCCGGCCAGCAGCCGGGCCCGCTCGCTGGCGGTCGTCCGGTTGGTGAGCAGTTCCACCCGCACCTCTCGCTCGCCCCACAACGAGGCGCCGTCCGGGACAGCCAGACCGGCCAACATCGCCCTCAGCGAAATGTGGTGCTGCTCGGCCAGGACCTCCGTCGGCGCCATGAGCGCCCCCTGGAACCCACCGGACACGGCGGTGAGAAGGCACCACAATGCCACCAGCGTCTTGCCGGCGCCCACGTCGCCCTGCAGCAGCCGGTGCATGGGGACGGGCTTGGCCAAGTCCGCCTCGATCTCCGATATCGCCCTTTCTTGAGCTCCCGTAAGGGGAAAAGGGAGCCCCTGCCGGAACCTTGACAACAGCTCCGACCCCACATTGTGGGCGATGCCTTGGCACTCGCGCTCCACTGCCCGCTTGCGCATCACGAGCACGAGCTGCAGCCTGAGCAACTCGTCGAAACCGAGGCGCCGCCGCGCTTCGCTCTTCCCCCCCATCGACTCCGGCTGGTGCACCTCCCAGAGGGACCACGAGCGACCGGCGAAACGGTGCTCTTCCAAAGCTGTGGCCGGGACCGGGTCCTCGAGCTCGCCTACCCAGCGCAGTGCCTCGCCGATGCAAGCGCCGATCTCCATCGAGGAGATCCCGGCCTTTTCCGACTGCGGATAGATGGGGACGACCCGGCCCTTCCACTCACCTTCGACGACTTCGACCGACGGGTTCGCCATTTGCCGCCGGCCCCGGAACGTCGTTACCTTGCCGGAGACGGCCAACTCCATGCCTTCGCGCAGGTACTGCAACCGCCAGGGCTGATTGAAAAACGACAAGCTCAAATAGCCCTGGCCGTCTGAAATATCCACCACCACGATTGGCTTGGCCCCACGGCGGGAGGGGAGCCGCCGCGCTCGCCGGACCGTGGCCATGACAGTGGCCTCATCGCCTTCTTTCAGCTCCGGGATGGGCACCTGCGTGGTGCGGTCGAGGTACCGCCGCGGATAGTGGGTGAGGAGGTCGAGCAGGGAAAAAATCCCCATTTCCTCCAGGGCATCGGCGCGCGTTTTGGCATTTTTTCCGCTCGCCTGCTTGGTGTTCGGCAGTGCCCGAAGGCCGCGCTTGGCCGAAGGGAGCTCCCTCACGGGCGCGTCCGCCAGCTCGGCCAGGCTCTTCAACTGCGACTCCTCGCCCGACGCTTTATGGTCACCCGATGCTTTATGGTCACCCGACGCTTTATGGTCACTCGATGCCGAGGCGTCACTCGATGCTGAAGAGGTACAGGTAAGTGGGCTGGCCCCCGTGGTGCACCTCCGATGTCGTGCCCGGGCGCTGTTCCGCCAGCCATGCGATGATGCGGCGGGTGTCCGCGGCGTGAGCGCCTTCCCCCTCTATGACGGTTACAATCTCATGGTCCCCACTATGGGAGACGAGGAGATCCAGTAGGGCGATGGCGGCATCCGCCGCTGTCGCCGGGTCATGGGCGACGACTTCTATCCGTTCGCGCGATATCCCTAGCCAATCGCCCTCTTTTACGCTGCCCGCGGCGGTGACGGCGTCGCGTGACGCCCGGGCGACCTCCCCCGCTACTACGTGTTTGGCCGCCGCCGCCATGTTGTCTGCGTTCGTGTCTACGTCGGCCTCGGGGTCGTAGGCCAACAAAGCCGCGAAACCCTCGGGAATGCCGGCAGCAGGCACGACGCGTACCTTTTTCGTCGATTGGTCGGCCGCCTGCTCGGCCGCGGCCACGACATTGCGGTTATTGGGCAGGACGATAACTTGCTCGGCGGGTGCGGCGTTGATGGCGTCCAGGATCTCCTCCGTCGAGGGGTTGGCGGACGGACCGCCGGTGACGATTTGACGGGCGCCCAGCGAACGGAATATCCGTTTTACGCCCTCGCCGGAGGCGACAGCCACGACCGCGCTTTTGACCGGTTCGGCCTGCGGCTCCTCCTGGTTGCCACTGGCGGCGGCCTCGCGTACCCAGCGCTCTTCTTCCACCTGCTCTGCCAGGTCCGTCACCTGGATTTCACGAGGCCGGCCGATCTCGATGGCGGCTTCTATCGCGCCCCCGATGTCGTCGGTGTGGATATGGCACTTGTAGAGGCCATTGCCGCCCACGATCACAATGGACCCGCCGTAGCTGGCCCACACCGAGCGGAACGCCGGGATCGACTCGTCGGGCGCCTCGAGCAAGAACATCACTTCGTACCGCAGGTCCGTGACCTCTTCGCTGGCAGTACCTTCCTGGCCGGCAGTAGCTACGTCTTTAGTAGTCCCGTCCTCAGGCCGCCGTTCAGCTGTACGGCGGTCCGCGCCCGTCCGTGTGCGCAAGCTTGCCGCCGGCACTGGCGGCCCCGCCGCCCCCGGCAGCGGCGGGATAGCTCGCCCGTCCACCACCTGCAAGAAGCTGTCCAGCAACAACAGGAGACCGGCGCCTCCGGCGTCCACCACGCCGGCCGTCCTCAGTGCGGGCAACTGGGCGGTGGTCCCGGCAAGAGCTTTCGACGCGGCGTCACGGGCGGCCTCGAGCACGTCCAGGAGACTGGCACCGGGGGTGGCTTCGAAGGCCGAGGCGGCGCCCTCGGAGGCTGCTTTCGCCACCGTCAGGATCGTCCCCTCCACCGGGTTGCTTACGGCGGCGTACGCGCTGGCGCTGGCGCGAGACAGAGCATCGACGAGTTCGGCTGGGCCGATCTCGGCACCGGGGCCGTCCCGGCCGGCTGCGTCTCGAAACGCGGCGGCCATGCCCCGCAGCACTTGGGACAGGATCACACCCGAGTTCCCGCGCGCCCCCATCAGGGAGCCGTGGCTCAGGCTCGTGGCCACCGCCTCCAGGTCCACCTCGCGGCCGTCCGCGCCCGCCGCCGCCAGCTCCCGCTCCACGGCGTCCAGGGTGAGGGCCATGTTGGTCCCGGTGTCACCGTCGGGGACGGGGTACACGTTGAGCCGGTTGAGCGTGGCCCGGTCCGCCGCCAGGGCATCGCGATAGGCGTGCACGACACGCGCAAGGTCATTGGCCGAAAGACTTCGTGCTGGTCCCATCCTGTATGAACACTACTTGGACGGGTGTGACACCGAACGCGAGCTGCCGTCGCCCAAGTGCTGGCGGGCAGTAACGGCGACCAATGATGCCGGCCAATG
>JASHVH010000006.1 GCA_030039575.1 Acidimicrobiales bacterium
AGGAGAAGCCGGCCGGCCACGGGTGCCCCCTGAGCACGGCGAACAGGCCCACGAAATCATCTTCAGCTACAACGTCCGACTCCAGCGCCAGCCGGCCTAGCGAACGCCTCACCTCATCCGGAGGGGTGCCGGCCAGGACGGCTGCGGTGAGGACGTCCGTGAGCGCTTGCAAACCTTCCGTGATCGACGCACCGGCCCGGTCATTGACAGCTCTGGCGCTCGTCTCGAGCAGCAGGGCTGCCGTCTCGGGAATATCCAGCCCGAGGGCGAGCTGCGCCCCCACAAAAGACCCGGCAGAAGTGCCGTACACGGCGTCGGCCGCCGCCAGGTCGACGCCCCCCTCGGCCAGGCCGACTGCCAGTCCTGACTCCCACCCGATGCCGACCGGCCCACCACCACCAAGCACGAGCGCGCGGGTCATCCTCGGGAGACGCTAGCAACGCGGCGCCGCCGACCCGCTGGGGGCCGGCGGCGCAATGTCTTACCTGGTCTCTCGTAAGAGCCCGGAGCCCCTCGTCCCGAGGGCTGTTAGGAGCCCGTTTGGCTGGCCGCCTGGCCGGTGGCCAACTGTCCCGCCCGGCTGAGGACGGCCGGTTCAGCGGCCTCCTCCATGCCAAGTGCTTCCTCGAGCTCACTCAGGTCGAGGACAGGCTCCTGCTCCTCGAGCCGGGCCGGCTGCACCGGACGGGCCCCGGCCACCGCTTGAGGCACCGGCTTGATGAAAAACGCCACTATGGCCATGGCCAGCAGGGCGAAACCGGCGCCGACGCCGAAAGCTACGTCGAGCCCGTGGACCAAGACCACGTCGGCGTGAGAGGTGGCCGCCGAGCCGACCGCGTTGGCCAACTGGGCATGCCCGGTAACTTCACCGAACACGGTCACGAGCACGGCCAGGCCCAGCGCCGCACCCAACTGTTGCACCACGTTGACCAGGCCCGAAGCGGCACCTGCGTCCTTGGGATCCACCCCGGCCAACGACGCCGAAGTCAGGCTCACCAGTGACAGGCCGACACCGGCTCCGAGGAGCACGAGGTTGAGCAGCACCTGGAGGTAGGACGCACCGGCATGAAGCTGGCTCGAGAGCACCAGGCTGATGGTCGACAACGCGACCCCTGACATCATGAGCGCCCTGGCCGGTACCCGGCCCACCAGGACCCTGCTTGCCAGTTGAGAGGCGAGGAACACCGATGCGGGGATGGGCAGGAACCCGACCCCCACCGTGAGCGGTGAATGTCCCTGGACGTCTTGCAGGAACTGCGAGAGGAAGAAGAAGCTGCCGTACATGCCGGCATAGACCAGGCCTCGGGCCACGTTGGCACCACTGCGGGTGGGGTTGGCGAGGAGGCGCAAAGGCAAGATCGGTTCTTCGGCTCGACGTTCGTCCCAAATGAAGGCGGCCAGGAGTACGGCCCCGGCCACAAACGATGCCACCGTGATGGGGTCACCCCACCCGGGCCCTCCGGCTTCGACCAGGCCGAGCACGATCGCGGTCAGCCCCACTGTGGACGTGACGGCACCGGCTATGTCGAAGCGCCCGCGGCGCCGGCCGGTTTCAGTGAGGACCGCCCGGCCCACCAACCACACGGCCAGGCCGATGGGGACGTTCACGAACATGACCCACCGCCAAGAGGTCCACTCGACCAGCACGCCTCCGGCCACCAGCCCGATGGCGCCACCGGCAGCCGACACGGTCGTGAACAGCCCGATCGCCCGGACCCGCTGGGCTCCCTCGGGGAAGAGGGTGGTGAGCAAGGCCAGCGAAGAGGGAGCGGCAAAGGCGGCGCCGACGCCCTGAAGGGCCCGGGCTGACAGCAGCATCCATCCGGCCGCCGCGAAACCGCCGGCCAACGAGCTCAGAGAGAAAAGGGCGATGCCGAACAGGAAGGTGCGGCGGCGCCCCAACAGGTCGCCGGCGCGTGCCCCCAGGAGCAGCAGGCCGCCGAAGGTGAGGATGTAGGCATTGAGCACCCAGGAGAGGCCCGTCCCGGAAAAGCCCAGGCCACGTTGGATGTGTGGCAGGGCTACGTTCACGATGGTGCCGTCGAGGACGACCATGAGCTGGGCGGTGAGGATGACGAACAAGGAGAGCGACTGCCGTCCGATGGGCCGGGGAGCGGCCGACAATCGCTCGGCTAGGCGGCCCGGCGAAAAGCGGGCCTCTGTGAGTGTTGAAGTAGGCATTGACTTCTACCTTTCGGCTGGTATCCTGGTGCCTAAGTGGAAGCTTCCTCCACTTAGTATACGGAGGGGGCCTCCGCTTAGCAAGAGATATTTCCGCGGAGGTCCAGGAAGCCATGAATGGCCAGGTCAGCACCCCAAGCGCCGTCGCCGAGAAGCGGGCGCCGGTGGAAGACGAGGTGGAGGACCAGCGGACCATGCGGGCCGACGCCCGCCGTAACAACGAACGTCTGGTGGCCGCGGCCCGGGACGTGTTCAACAAGTACGGCGGCGACGCCTCGATGGAGGCGATCGCGAAGGAAGCCGGAGTCGGCGTGGGTACCCTCTACCGCCACTTCCCCAAGCGCATCGACATCGTCGAAGCCGTGTACCGCACCGACGTCGACCAGTTGGTAGAGACAGCCGAAACGGCCGCAGCGGAGCAGGAGCCCTGGCCTGCCATCGTCACTTGGCTCGACGCGTTCCTCAGCTACGCCCGAGGTAAGAGGACGTTCCTCAACGAGCTGCGGGAGGCGTTCGATAAGAACCCGGAGCTGAAGATAGCTTCACGGGAGCGGGTCGACCGGGCGGCCGACCTGGTATTGCGCCGGGCTCAGGACGCTGGAGTCGTGCGCACGGATATCAACGGCGCTGACCTGATGCAGCTGATGGGGCCGATGTGCACGAATGCCACGCTGTCCGAGGACCAAAGCCACCGGCTAATGGCCATGGTCCTTGACGGCCTCCGCCAACCTGCGTAGCCGCCGCCCGTTCCTGAACGGCGACATGGCCAGGTGGAGCGACGGCGTCGATGTGGCCCGCCGGCTGGAGCGTCAGCGTCCGCCTAAGACGAGATCCCGTCCGGCCCGAGCTGTAAGGAAAGCGCCCGGGTTTCGCCGGCCTTGAGGGTCACGGCCACGGACCTGTCCTGCAACGGCAGAGTCACCTGGCCCTCTTCGAACACGGTCCCCAGCTTGGCGGCGCGGACTGAGAGGGTGGGGAACTCGACCTGTGTGGTCAGGTCGCCGTCGGCTTGGTTGTTCAGCCATAGGACCAAATCGTCCCCGTTGTTCGACGCGGTGGCCTGGACCAGCCTGACTTCGGGCTTCTCTACGGCGCAGATGCTCCCCGATTGGGCGGCGTCCCCACGTTTTGTGCTCGGCGGCGCGACGGCGGCTACCAGTGGGGTGCTGAGCGACTCGCCCAGGCGGGCCCCCAGGCCGGCGGCGCCGCCTTCTGGCCGAGAGGCGATGGCATAGCGGAAGCTCATCTCACCACCCTGCTCAGTGGGGAAGTTGGTGTCCCATATGTTGTTCAGCACCCAGGAGTAGATGGTGCCCGGTTCCGGCGCCGCCAACCGTAACGTGCCCGGGAAGGGCGTGTAGGGCGAGTGGATGTCGCCGAACTGCACAAGAGGAGCATCGGCAGTGGCCCAGGCGACGCTGCCAAGGTCCCCGCCCAGAGCCGCCCAATGCCGGATTGCCCTCATATGTTCCGGGGAACCGGGGACGGTAGGTGCGTCCGCATTGGCCCCGATGCCAGGCAGCTCGTAGAACATCTCCGGTCCGGGGGGCGCCAGGGGGAAGGCGAAAAACACGCTCTGCTTGTCGACTGTCCTCAGCTTCCACAGACGGTTCTTTATCTCGACTCGCGGGACCTCCCGCCAGACCGAGATTGTGGTCAGAAGGCTGGAGCAACCGGGGGCCCTCACGTCCAATGTCATACTTTCGCCGAGCTCACTGGTTTCTCGCTTCACCATAACGGCGCGGTCCCCGGTGAGCCGGTCCGCGATCAGGTCCAGTTCCCGGCTGAACACGCGGCCCGATAAGTGGTCCACCCGTGGGCTGGTCGCATAACGGTCGAAAATGTAGGTGTTCAGCCCCAAAAGAGCCTGACGGTTGACCAGTTCGCGTCCGGTGCTGCGCTCCCGCACCGAGTTGACCCAAGCGTCAGGGAGCGAATAGCCAACTTCGTAATATTCGTTGGCCACGGTCGCTTTGCCGGAGCTCGTCACCTCGACGCTGACCGGCGAACCCTCTACAACGTTGAACCGGGCGTAGCCGAGAGCGGGGACCTCCTTGGCCAGGAACTCCAGGAAACGGCCTGCGGGACGGTGTTCCACGTGCACCTGAGCCCTGGCGACGGTGGCGATCTTCGTCCCGTCCCTGTCGTCCTCCACGGCCACATCGATGGTCGCCGGCACAGTACTGTGGGGCAGGAAAACCCTTACCACGTCGGTGCGCGCCCACCCGCTCGGGTTGAAGACCAAGATGCTGGCGAGGCCGCGGCTGCCCCTCAGGCGATCGGTGGCGAAGCGTGCCCCCGACGCGACCAAGTCCAGCGCCGCCTCCCGGGCGTTCTGCGCGTATGAGGCTTTGCGCTGCCACTGGAGGGCGCCCGAACCCCATCCGTCCTCGTCGTCCTCCCAGGGGCTCCGAGCCCCCCACGTGTGCTCGTCGAACAGGCCGATATCTTCGTACGCTTTCCTGGTACTGCTGCGATGACGCGGGCGCCCGCCATTGCTC
Organism: Acidimicrobiales bacterium; assembly: GCA_030039575.1. Lineage (GTDB taxonomy): Bacteria > Actinomycetota > Acidimicrobiia > Acidimicrobiales > Palsa-688 > Fen-671. The sequence goes on from JASHVH010000006.1 coordinate 4,683, forward strand.
AGGACATCGGTCAACGTATGCAACGTGGTCCCGACCCGCATGGCTCCCTGGGCCTCTCTGGCCCAGCCAAGCATCCGCGCCCCGGAGCCCAACCCGTCGGCCCACCAGTCCGCCCAGTCGCCCTCCCATTCGGGGATCCTGTCCCCCAAGCGTTCGACTGCGGCGGCAAAGAACTCCTCGTTGCGGTCGACTCGCAGGTGCGGGTACGCCCAGGTCGAGTTCCACTCTCTGGCTACCTCGGAGACAGCCAGGTTGGGGGGGGCGTTGTCGCCGTACTTGCCCTGCACCCGGAGGTGGAGGATGTCGTAAGGGTAAGGGTCGCGCTTGACTTGGGCCGCTTCCGGGAGCCACGTGCCGCTATCGAACGGGTAAGGGCGCTCGGCCAAGGCCGCCAGGTAGCACGGCAGGCTTTCCTCGGCCACGGAGAACGACTCTGACAGGCCCAGGATGTTGCCTTCCATGTAAGCGTTGCCGTGCAGCGTGTCCGTGAACCAGACCAGGACCCGCTTACCGCTCGGGGCCTTCCAATAAAAAGGCCGCTCCAGCTGCTCGCCCCCGATGAGGTAGGGGACCGAGCGCCCGGCATAGTTGTGGGCCACCGACAGGTACCGGACGCCGGCGTCGGAGAGCACTTCGACGAGGCCGGTCACCCCACCGGGTACATCTGTCTGCATGGCGCTGGTGATGGCCAGGCCGTGCTCTGTCCTGAGCGAGAC
>JASHVH010000057.1 GCA_030039575.1 Acidimicrobiales bacterium
CATGAGGATCTTGGGGAACTTGGCCCCGTACTCGAGCAGTCGCTTGGTCAGCTCGCGCACCTCGGCCAGGAGGGCCTCGGGCGCCAAGGTGGTCGGGTCGACCACCGGCTTGTCGAGGCCGAGGTCGACGGCCAGGGCGTCGAGGTCTGTGTCGGGCGGCACCGCGCCCATGTCCCGCAGGGCGGCAAGCTGCAGGCGCTGGTCGTTGAGGGTGCCACCCATCAGCAGGCGCAGGAACGCCACCCGCCGCAGCTCGTCGAGCCGCCCGGTAATGCCGTAGTCGAGCAGGGCGACCCGCCCATCGGGCTGGACGAAAAGGTTGCCGCCGTGGAGGTCCCCGTGGAAAACGCCGAACAGCGTGGCCCCCTCCAGGAAAGCGATCAGGAGCGCCCTTACCACCGCCGATGTGTCGATGCCTGCGTTTCGCATGCCGGCGACGTCGTCCCAGCAAAAGCCGGAGAGCCGTTCCATCACGAGGACCCGCCGGGTGACCAGCACGGGGTGGGGGCGGGGCACGACGACGGCCCGCTGGTTGGTTTCGGCCAGGACCCTGGCTATGTCGAGCATGTTCTCGGCTTCGAGGCGGAAATCGAGCTCCTCGACGATCGTCTCGGCGAACAGCTCGACCAGGGCCGGCGGGTTGGCCAGGGTGGCGACCGGGATCCGGCCGATGAGGTACGGCGCCAGCCAGCTCATGGCGGCGATGTCGCTCCGTACCAGGCTGGCGACCTGGGGGCGCTGGACCTTTACGACCACCTCTTCGCCCGTCCGCAGGCGGGCGGCGTGCACCTGGGCGATGGACGCCGCCGCGACGGGCCTGGTCTCGAAGCGTTCGAACACCTCGCTCAAGGGCCGGCCCAGGTCAGACTCGACCACGTCGCGGACGACCTCGAAGCTCTCGGCCGGCACGTGGTCGCGCAGCAACCGGAACTCGCCCACGAGTTCTGGCGGGAAAACGCCCTCGCCCGCCGACAGGATTTGACCGAGCTTTATGTACGTCGGGCCTAGCCGCTCGAAGGCTTTGCGCAACCGCCTGGACAGCCCGGCGCGAGAGATTTCCCGCCGGCCCAACTGGTTGGCCCTCCTTTTCTCGACCAGCCGCCAGCACAGGATGGCCCAGCCCAGCCTGGAGCTGGTGGCGAGCACGCGCCGGCCGGGGGGCAAGAACTGACGGTGCAGCAGCACGGGGACCTGCCGGCCGGTCTCTTCCCGCAGGGCATCGACGCCTTCCCGCCAGGGGAGCGGCTGGCCCGTGAGGTCCCAGGGGGCCGCCTCGCTGAATGCCCCCATGGCCAGGTCGGGCGGCCCGCCGGCCGGGCCAGAGCCGGTGGCGGCGAGAGGGGCGGTGGCCGTGCCAGGCACGCCGACGGCGCCGGGAACGCTGACGACAGCAGGAGCTTCGACAGCCTTGGCGTCGGCTCCGTCAGGCCGGCCCGCCGAGCCGTCAGTGTACGGGCGGCCAGGCCCCTCGGCTCCGCCGGGCGCTAAATGGGCTGGCGTGGAGGGACGAACGTGTTCACCGGCGGAAGTCATCAGTGCTTCCCCCCGACCCTACCGGCCCCGGCCCGGCTAGTAGCCCGCTGAAGAACCCGCGTGAGAGTAGCAGTTCTTCAGCAGCCTGCTACGTGCCGGGCCGGCGTAGGCTCCCAGTCATGAGTGACCTGTCATGCGGGATCCGTCATGAGTGACCGGCTCAAGCCGGGCGACCAGGCGCCAGGCTTCACCCTCCCGGACCAGTCGGGCCATGACGTTTCCCTCTCCAGCCTCCGAGGCCGGCGGGTGCTCGTCTACTTCTACCCGAAGGCGGACACGCCGGGGTGCACGGCTCAGGCGTGCGCGCTGAGGGACGCCCTCCCGTCAGTGGGGACCACGGCGGTCCTGGGGGTCAGCCCGGACCCGCCGAAGCGCCAGGCGGCGTTCGACACCAAGTACAGCCTCGGCTTCCCGCTCCTGTCCGATACCGACCACGCTGTGGCTGAGGCTTACGGCGTGTGGGTGCAGAAGAGCATGTACGGGCGCACTTACATGGGGATCGAACGGTCGGCGTTCCTGGTCGGTGAGGACGGGAAGCTGGAGGACGTCTGGTACAAGGTGGCGCCGAAGGCGACGGCCGAAAACCTGTTGAAGGTGCTGGCCGGCTAGCGCGACGGCGCCCTGGCGGCCTGAGCATCAATCGGCCCCACAGAACTTGGGGCTGAAAAAGTGAACTGGGGCTGCAAGGGTAACGCCAACGACATTTTCCAGCCCCGGAAACGATTTTTTCGAGGCCCCGAAGCCGTTGACGTATCAGGAGAAGGCGGCGGAAATACGAGCCGGGCTAGGCCGGCACGAACACCAGGCAGCCGTTATGCCCGCCGAAACCGAAGGAGTTCGACAACACCGGCCCCGGCTCCCAGTCCCGCGGCCCGTCCAACACCACGTCCAGTTGGAAGGCCGGGTCGACGTTGTGGGTACCCGCCGTCGGAGGGATCTGACGGTGTTGCATGCTGAGGGCGACAGCCACCGCCTCTATGGCCCCGGCGGCGGCCAGGGTGTGCCCGAGGACCCCTTTCACTGAGGTGACCGCCGGCCCGGGAGCGCCGAACACCTTGTAAACAGCTTCGGCTTCAGCGGCATCACCGGGCGGCGTCGACGTCCCATGGCTATTGACGTGGGTAACGTCGGCGGGGGAGAGGAGGGCGTCGGCGAGGGCAAGCTCCATGCAGCGGGCGGCGCCACTCCCGTCTGGCGAGGGGGCCGTTATATGGTGGGCGTCGGCCGTGCTGGCCGCGCCCGCCAGCTCCGCGTACACGTGAGCGCCGCGCGCAATGGCCCGCGACCGTTCCTCGAGGACGAGCACGCCGGCACCCTCACCTATGACGAACCCGTCACGGTCGCTGTCAAAAGGCATTGAAACGCCCGAGCGGGTAAGAGCTGTCATATTGGCGAACCCGGCGACCCCGAGAGCGGACAAGGGCGCTTCGGTGCCGCCCGTAAGCATGACGTCACACCGCCCCGTGGCGATGAGCCGGCCGGCGTTGGCGATGCTCTGGGCTCCGGCGGCGCAGGCCGTGACCGTGGCCTCGCAGGGGCCGCGCAGCCCGTAGCGCATGGAAATGTCGGCCGAGGCGCGGTTGCACATGATCATCGGGACGAGGAAGGGACTGACCCGGGCCGCCCCTTTCTCCAGGAGCACCTGATGTTGCTCGCAAATCGTGTCGAGGCCACCGACACCGGTCCCGATTATGGTCCCGGACCGGTCCGGGTCGCCCCGCAGCGCCTCGATACCGCCGGCGCTGTTTACTGCCTCGTCTGCCGCGGCCGCGGCCAACTGGACGAACCGGTCGGCCCGTCGGACCTCCTTCGGCCCGAACAGCGAACTGACGTCGAGCCCCTCGACCGGCCGCTCCCTGCCCACGGGGGCCGGGCCGAGAAGGCCGTGCCAAAACGGCTCCACCCCTATGCCACAAGAAGACACCACTCCCAGGCCGGTTACGACTACTCGCCGGCCGGGTACGGCCCCGGTACCGTCCGGGGCGGCCGTCACCGCCAGCATCAGAGCTTCGAGGTCACCAGCTCGTAAGCCTGGCCCACGGTCTGGACACCCTCGAGCTCGGACTCGGGCACGTCGATGCCGAAACGTTCTTCGAGCGCCATCACCAGCTCCACCAGGTCGAGGCTGTCGGCGTCGAGGTCGTCGGCGAAACGCGCCTCAGGTACGATCTTTGACGGCTCCACCTGCAGGACTTCGACGGCGCACTGCTTGAAGGCGTCGAACGAGTCTTGCGTTCCTTCTTCTTCTTCTGCCATATCTCCCTCTCTCCTTGCGATCTGGCGACCCGATCTGGATTTGCACACTCTAATGGCCGCGTAACTCCCGGCCGGCCATTGGCGGCTCCTTAGCGGGGCGGCCCGGCACCCCAGCGCCACACGGCCGATGCCCACGTCATGCCGGCCCCGAACCCGGCGAACAAGACGATGTCGCCTTCCTGGAGGCGCCCGTGGTTGGCCGCTTCGGTTAGGGCGATGGGGATCGAGGCCGAGGAAGTGTTGCCGGTCCGTTCTATTACCGAGGCGACTCGCTCGTCGGACAAGCCGAGGCGCTCGGCCACCGCGTCCATAATCCGGATGTTGGCCTGGTGCGGGACGAAAAGGGCGACGTCGGCCGGGGTCAGTTTGGCCTGTTCCAGGCTCTTGGTGGCCGAATCGACGGTGACCCTGACGGCCTTGCGGAACACCTCCTGGCCTCTCATGGCCATGCCGGGGCCGCCATAATCCGCATAAAAAAGCGGCTGCAAGGACCCGTCTACACCTATGTCCCAGCCGAGCAGGGCCGGTTCGGGCGCGGCTTCCACGACGACCGCACCGGCGCCGTCACCGAACAAGAACGCATTGGTCCGGTCCGACCAGTTCGTGATCCTGGTCAACGTCTCGGAACCGATGAGGAGGACCCGCTCGGCGCCGGCGCCAATGAACCCGGCGGAGCTGACGAGGCCATAGGTGAAACCGGCACACGCCGCATTTAGGTCCATGCCCCCGCCCTTGATGGAAAGGGCGTCCGCCAGAGGAGACGAAGTCGCCGGCACCATCTGGTCCGGAGTCGTCGTGCACAGGACCAGGAGGTCGATGTCGTTCCCCGTGAGCCCGGCCATCTCGAGAGCGGCCTTGCCCGCCTCCACTGCCATCTGCGCCGTCGTCCCGAGCCCGCCAAGGGGCGACGTCGACGGCTTGGGGTTGACGAACGGCCCGTCCGCGGCCCGGCGCTGCCTTATCCCGGTGCGCTCGACGATCCACTCGTCGCTCGTGTCGAACAAGGTCATGATGTCCTGGTTGGTGACCACGGTCCTCGGTAGGTAGCTTGCCCATCCCGTTATCGAGCACCCATGCTCGGCTTGCATCAGCGGGCCCGCAGCCATGCGATGGGTTGGCCAGGTTGGACGCGTTCTCCCGGGTGGGCCAGCACACCCATGAGCTCGCCGGCGAACGGGCTCCTTACTTCTGCGCCCGACACCAGGCCCACCAGGTCTCCGATCTCGATAGGCGTGCCACCGGTCGCCGGCGCCGCTGCTATACCGGCACTCACCTCGCCGCCCCGGCCCGGCATTTTGGCCGGGCCAAGCCCGGCCGGGACCTGGCCTGGAGGCACCTCGAATAT
>JASHVH010000058.1 GCA_030039575.1 Acidimicrobiales bacterium
TCGAACGCTGCGTCGAGCTCATGACTGAGCTCGGGCTCGGCGACGGCTCCGTGACCTTCGAAGGCAAGGTAAAGCCAATAGAGGCTTACCGGGCAGGTCACCTCGTAGCGCTGACAAGCATTTCCGAGGGCCTGCCTTATGTCGTCCTAGAGGCCATGGCTTGCGGCCGACCAGTCGTTGCCACGGATGTGGGTGGAGTGGCCGAGGCCGTCGGGGAGGCCGGCGTCCTGGTGCCGCCGAGGGACCCTTCAGCCATTGCCGCGGCGTGCGTAGATCTGCTGGAAAGCAGAGACGAGAGGCGCGCCATGGGAGCAGCGGCGCGGCGCCGGGTGCTCCAGATGTTTACGACGGAGCGTTGCTTCGGGATGTACCGGGCGGTCTATGAAGAACTGGTCAACCCCCGGGAAGAAATCATCGAGCTCACCGAACCGAGACGAGCTGCTCAATTGGCGGCCACAACACCGAGGACAGCGCCGGTCGGTGCACGACTTCCAGAACGAGAGGTGCTGGTGTGAAAGACAGCCAGCATCGCCCGCACGGGTCAGCAGTTGAAGAAGCCTCGCCCCTCGGTGAGACGGCCTTCCCGGGGGCACTCGCCCACGTGGCCGAGGAAACCCCGGCGTCCTTGGTGACGGTGGTGGCCGCGGCCGTAGATCCGCTCGAGATCGCGGCTTCGTTGGAGACCTGTGGGCTCAGCAACGCCGTTGTCCGCAAACGCTTTGGGCACAGGGACGTTTTCAGCCTCGCCGGCGAACTCTATGGCGGGGTTGACGTCCGGCCGGTCCCAGCCAAAGACCTGCGCACACGGCGTCCAGGCGGTCTCGTTGACCTCGGCCGTGGGGTCATCTACGCCACCCCGACGCTCATGTTCGCCGGCGCCGCTGTTGCCCTGCATTCCTGGCTTTCTTGGTGGACGGTCCCGCTGGCGCTGATATGTGGGTGGGCTTTCAGTCAATTCGTCGCTTATATCGGCTTCTCGCGCCAGGGCACGAACGAAGCCCCTGGCGCGGTGCTGGTCTGGGCGCTCCTGGCCGCCTTCGTGTCTTGTGCCGCCATCGGACTGGTGGCCGAAGCCATGCTTGGCGGCAGGTACTCCGGCGTCCTCTTCGCGGCCGCCGCCTGTGCCTTCATGACAGCTGGAGCGGAATTGGTGGTCCACGCCGAGGAGCGCGTGATCGGCATGATGCTCATCCCGGGGGCGGTCGGGTCGCTGGTCTTCATTACCCGAGAGCCGTTTCCCATGCCAATGACCGTCGCGGTCGGGCTTGCTGGCGCCAGCGTCGTGGGGACGCTGGTGGCCGCCCTGCGGCGCGCACCCGCTCGCTGGTGGCGGGTCCCGGCCTTGACCGCGGCAGATTTCCCCACAGCAGCACATTATTTCGCCAGTGGCTGCTGCTGCGGCTTGTTCGTCGCCCTTCTCATGGTGCTGGAGCCGTCGAAGGGTGGTCTTCCAAGCTGGCCCGCAGCTGCCGCATACCCGATGATCTTGTCTCTCGGGGTAATGGAATGGCAGGTCCGCTCGTTAAGGGCCAGCGGGCGTCGCGCTGTGCTCAGCTCGCACAGCCTCGCGCAGTTCGCCAACGCGATAAAAATGAAGCTGGCCCGCGCCACCTTTTGTTACGTTGCGGTGCTGGGCGTCCTGACAATCTTGGTGGAAGCATTAGCTTACACCCGGGGAGTGGTTGTGCCCGCGCCGCTGATGATAGCGGCCTCTTGTCTCGCGATTGCCTTTTTCCTGGCCCTCGTGGTCGTGTCTTGCGGCCGGGTCGACCTGGTGCTGCGGGCCTGGCTCACAGGCATTGCTATTTACCTCGGCTGGCTCGTCACCGCCAGAGTAATCAGTTCGGCTCCGGGCCTCCCAAATGCCGAGCTGGCCTTTTGCATAGCCGCTTCGGTGGCGGTTGCCAGTTTGGCCGTGGCCGCCCGCCGCGCCGTCACCAACCCTTTTTGCCATGCATGACCTACTTTTTGCCAATGAGTTATTGGCTCGTTTTTCCCTTTCTGGCCACCCCGCCCGAAGGCCACGTCTCCTCTTCGATACCACACCGTCACCCCAAACGGAGCTAAAATGAAATTGTCAAGCAGGTGTTACAAAATTGCCCTCCCGATAGCGCTTTCGGCCTGTATGGTGACAGGGGTAATCGGTACGGCTGTCGTGTCAGCGGGCGCATCCGCGGTACCGACGATCGACCTGAAAGTCCTCTTGATCGGCGATGGGGCCAGCGACCCCACCACCGCCGCATGGGAGTCCGCCCTTTCGACCGAGGGAGTCCCCTACACCGAGGTGGACGCTACCGGGGCCACGGCCACAGCCGGCACAACCGCGACAACCGGCTCCTGGACCATAACCCTGCCCACAATGTCCAGCGGGACGACGGGCTACTTCAATGGCATTGTCATCGCCGACTCACCGACTGACTTTGCCGAAGGCCAATTGGACGCTCTCTACACCTACGAGTCGAGCTTCCAGGTCAACCAGGTCGACGGCTACATGTTCCCGGACAGCGCCTTGGGAGTGACGGAAGCCACCTCGGGCGCCCTCGACGGGACAACGGGGGCACTGACGACGGCTGGCCTGACCGACTTCCCCGAGTTGGCCGGGCCCATCCCCTTTGCCACTGGCACTTACGGCTACGGGGCCACCGTGGCCGGCGGTGCCCCCTACACGAGCATCATCAACAGCACGGCCGGCGACACCCTGGCCGGTGTTTACCAGCACGGGAGCACTCTGCTTGGCTCAACGACCGCCGACCCTCAGGCCGGGGCCGCCGAGCTGTCGCTTTTTTTCGACTACAACGCGACAGACATTCAGTGGCTATTGCTCGCCCCCGGCCTCATCAACTGGGTGACCCAGGGCACTCATCTCGGCGAGTACCGCAACTACGTCGAGATGGACATCGACGACACCTTCACCCCTGACGACGCCTGGGACACCACCACCCACGAGATCGACTACAACGATGCCGACTCGCTGCGCATGACGCCCGAAGACGTCATCACCTCGGCCGAGTGGTCCCAGGCCAACCACTTCCGTCTCGACCAGCTGTTCAATTTCGGCAGCAGCGTGGCCGCTCAGGATGGGGACCTCGAGTTCGCAGGCAGCGCGAACGACAGCGGCACGGCCACGCCAGACCCGCTCTTGGCCCAGTTCCAGGCCACCGACCCGAGCACGGACAAGCCCTACGCCGACGACTTCGGCTGGATCAGCCACACGTACGACACGCCCTACATGGACGTGGGCTGCGCCACGCAGGATTACATCGAGGCCGAGTTGAACGAGAACACGTCGTCCGTCGCCGCCGCCCCGGGGGCCACCCCCGGGACCGGGGGCCTGGGCATCACCGACAGCACCGACGACAGCTTGACCTACGGGGCCGAAGACCCCCAGGTGTTCGTACCCGGCAACCATTCCGGGTTCGCCGACCTGGTGCCCGGTAACCCGGCCACGGTGGACGAGCCCGACCTGGACGCGTGGGCCCCGGGCGCCGGCAGCAGTGGCTCGCTGCCGGCCGGGACCTACGAGTACGCGGTGACCGACCAGTTCAACGCTGCCCCCGTCACCTCCGGGCTCGGGCCCGATGGCGAATCGGCCGCCTTTGTCACCCCGGAGATAAGCGTGCCCGCCAATGGGTCCGTCTCGCTCCAGTGGGAGGCCATCTGCCACGCCGCCAACTACAACGTCTACCGAGAGGACCTCACGACCAACAGCGGTTGGCAGCTTATCGGCAATTACTACACGCCTTTCTCGGCCACGCTGCCGGACAACTCCTCGGCCAACACGACGGGCGGTTCGACCACCAGCGTGGCCGGTGGGGGCGAGACTGAGCTCACCTTCACGGACACCGGCAGCTCCAGCGCCGAGTGCCAGGGAGACGCGGGCTACTGCGTCACGGCCGGCACTCCCACCTGGACCACACCCCCGGTGGACGAAAATGCCGAGGAGTCGCCCTGGGAGCAGAACCCCTACTTCGTGCCGGCCATGGAAGCGGCGGGCATCACCGCCGTGGGCGACGACGCTTCCAAGCCATACCCCAACCCCCCGGACGATGAGTTTGGCATCGGGGCAACCTACACCGGGCCCGAGTACGCCGCCGGGCAGACCTTCGTGGACGGCACCGCCCAGGTGGTGCCCCGTCACCCGATCAACATCTATTACAACGTCTCGACCGAGGCCCAGGAGCTCGACGAGTACAACACCCTGTACCCCTCGTCTACGCCGGCCAGTTATGCCTCCGTTGTAAACAGCATCGCCTCCCAGATGCTCTACTACATGCTGACCAACAACCCCGAGCCGAGCTACGTGCACCAGACCAACCTGATCGGCATCCTCCCCGGCTGCACCGACGCCGAGTGGGCGGCGGGGGGAGATGTGGCCGGTGCCACCGGCACCACAGCGTGCGCCACCCCGCCCAGCACTACCTGCACCAGCGCCAGCTGCGAGCCGACCACCCCCGATACCACCGGTGACGGGACGCTCTACTCGGTGCTCGACCCACTGCTCGTCCAGTACGAAAGCTACTTCAACGACAACAGCGCCAACAGCGGCAACACGCCTTACCTGCAGCTCACCGAGGGCCAGATCGCCAGTGTCCTGGCCAACCAGAGCGCCTGGGCCAGCGCGCCGGCCGGGCAGGTGACCGCCAGTGAGACCAACGGCACCGTCACGATCACCAATACGGGCTCGGCCCTGGAAGTCCCCGTCACGGTGCCGGCCGGCACCGCCAACTCCACGGTCCTCACCCAGTACGGAGGCGGCCTCCAGTACGGCGGCGACCTTTCCGGCTGGGTCGACCTCGGAACCGGGTCTTCAACCGGTTCGACGGTAACGCTGGGTGAGGCCGTGGCCCCCACCATCACCAGCGCCAACGTCGCAACCTCGAACGTCGGCTCGGCATTTAGCTTCCTGGTCACCACGACCGGCGAGCCGGCACCGTCGCTTACCATGACCGCGGGCACGTTGCCCACGGGGCTCACCTTCACCGATAACGGCAACGGTACGGCCACTATCGCCGGCACACCTGCCACCGGCTCAGGCGGTACCTACCCGATCACGGTAAGTGCGGCCAACACGGCGGGCACGACGACACAGAGCTTCACCTTGACCAACCTCGAAGCTCCCACGATTACCAGCCCGGCCACGGCTTCCTTTACCACCACCGTCAACAGCTCCTACGACATCACTACTACCGGCTACCCGGTCGTGCTCAGCGAGAGCGGAGCCCTGCCGTCCGGTCTCACCTTTGCCGACAATGGCAATGGGACCGGTTCGATCTCGGGCGCGCCGGCGACTGGAAGCCAGGGGACTTACCCCGTCACGATTACGGCCACGAACTCCGAGGACGACAGCTCGGCCACGTTGGCCCTCACCATCACCGTCAACGCAGCTACAGCGCCAACCATCAGCGTTGGCACTGCCGACTTCACACTGGGCCAGCTCGGGTCGGTCGCCGTAACGGCCACCGGGTTCCCGACGCCCTCGATCACCGAGGCCGGGGCGCTGCCCCCCGGGCTCAGCTTCGTCGACAACGGCAACGGCACAGCCGTCCTGTCGGGAGCGCCCACTGCCACCGG
>JASHVH010000059.1 GCA_030039575.1 Acidimicrobiales bacterium
GAACGGCCAAGAAAATACGTGGAGGTACAACCGGTCGCCTTTCATCGTGTAACGGCAGTCCGGTGGTGGCGAGAACGGAGCCGGGCCGCAACCATAGACCGCAGAGCCGTGAAGCCTCATCCACTTACCGATCTGGCGCAGCGTGGCTAGCGCCCTTTCGTCGAACTCGCCGCGGCCCGTGGGGCCGACATTGAGCAGGAGGTTGCCATCCTTGGACACGCCGTCGACGAGCATGCGCACTAGGAGGTCCGGGGTTTTCCACTCGAAGTTGTCACGGTCGTAGCCCCAGCTCCCGTTCAACGTCTGGCACGCTTCCCATAAGCCCGCTCCCTCCTTCACCACCATGGGGGCGAACGGCTGGTACTGCTCAGGCGTGGAGACGTCGCCCTGCCCCGGAAGGTCGAGGCGGTCGTTGACCACTATGTCCGGCTGGAGCTGGCGCACCAGCGCCAGCAGTTCCTCCGAACCCCACTCCTCCCGGCCTTTGTTCCCCCAGATTTCCGGGCGCCGCTCCCGCGGGTAAGAGAAATCGAACCAAAGGTAATCGACCTTCCCGAACTTCGTCAGCAACTCCCTCACTTGCCCATGCAGGTAGTGGCGGTACTTGGCGACGTCCCGGCCGGAGTTTTGGGTTTTGAACTCTTGGTCGTCACGCTGAGGGTGGTACCCGTCTACCGGGAAGTCGGGATGGTGCCAGTCCAGGAGCGAATGATAGAAGCCCACCCGGAGGCCTTCAGCGCGGAAGGCGTCGACCATAGGCGCCAGCAGATCTCTCCCGGCCGGGGTCTTCGTCGCCTTGTAGTCAGTGTACTGGGAGTCCCACAGGCAGAAACCGTCGTGGTGCTTGGTCGTGACCACGAAGTACCGCATCCCCGCGTTGGCGGCCTCCCGGGCCCAGAAGGCAGGGTCGTAGAGGTCGGGGTCGAAATGCTCGAAGTACACGTCGTAGTCCTCGTCGCGGATGCGCTCACGGTTCTTCACCCATTCGTGGCGAGCGGCCACAGAGTAGAGGCCCCAGTGGATGAACATCCCGAGGCGCGCTTCGTACAGCCACCGCAGATGGCCCGCCACCCGTTCTCTCGTCACCGTCGACTGTCCTTTCACCGTCGTTTCAGGCCACTTTGGCTTTAGCGCCCACCGAACCCGGAGAAGGCGAGCCCCTTCACCAGGTATTTCTGCAGGATGATGACCAGGATGATCGCGGGCAGCACTGTCATTACGCACCCAGCCATCATGTAGCTCCAATAACCGCCATATTGGGTCTGGAACTCCGACAGGCCGAGGTTGAGCGTGTACAGGTTCGGGCTCTGCGTCACGATGAGAGGCCACAGGAAGTCGCCCCAAAAGGCGACGAACGTGAACACCGCCAGCACGGCCACTCCAGCCCGCACCAGCGGGAGCATGATTCGCGAGAAGATCCAGAACTCCGAAGCACCGTCCATACGGGCCGAGTCGCGTAGCTCCTCGGGGAGCGTCCGGAAGAACTGGCGCATGAAAAACGTCCCGAAGGCGCTGAACGATACAGGGAAGATCAGGCCAAAGTACGTGTTGTAGATGTGCAGCTTGGTGGCCAACAAGAACAGCGGGATGACCGTCACCGCCGCGGGCACGAGAAGCGTGGCCACGTAAATGGCGAAAAGCTTCTCCCGCCCCCAGAACTTCAGCCTGGCAAATGCGTAGCCACCAGTCGTAGAGGCCACCAGCACTACCCCGGTAACGCCGAAAGAGTAGATGAGGCTGTTGACCATGTACTGGCCGAACGGGAAGAAGTCCCACGCCTGGGAGAAGTTGCTCCACGTCAGGCTGTAGCCGAAGAAGAAGTTGTTGGTGAGGCTGTTGTCCTCGGGCTTCAATGCCGTCGCCAGCATCCACAGGAAGGGGAAGAGGCACAGGAAGGCGGCGATGTAGAGCACTACATTGAGGACAACTGCCCCCAACCGGCGCGTGGCCCGAGGCCGGCTCGAGGACGACGCCCGGCCTACTATCGCCATGTCAGCGGAGGGAGAGAAAATGGCGGCGTCAGCGCTCATAGAACACGAACCTCTTCTGTAGCCAGAACATAACCGCGGTCACGATCAAGATCATGATGGCGAGCAAGACGGCTATCGAAGAGCCGTAGCCGAGCCGCAGGTAGCGGAACGCCTCGTCGTAAAGGTCGAGCACCATCGTGGTCGAGGCATTGCCGGGCCCTCCACCCGTCAGCACGTACGCCTGCACGAACACTTGGAAAGACGTGATCAGCGTCAAGAGAGTGCCGAAGAAGATCAGAGGTGACAAGAGGGGGATGGTGACCGAGAAGAAACGCCGGAGAGGGCTGGCGCCGTCCACCGCCGCCGCGTCGTGCAGCGAGTCGGGGATATTGGTCATGCCGGCGATGAACAAGATCATGTTGTAGCCGAAACCGAGCCACAGGGACATGAAAATGATCGACGGCATAGCCCATGGCCCGGAGGTCAGCCAGGGGACGGCCGGGATCCCGACGGCCCCGAGCGCCGCATTGATGATCCCGCCCTGGTTGTACATCAACGACCAGACCAGCGAACTGGCGACCAGCGGCGTTACCACCGGTATGAAGAAAACGACCCGCAGGAACGCTTTGCCCTTTACCGCCTTGACCCTGGGGCTGAGAGCGGCGGCAAGGGCCAGCGACACGATGAGGTTGAGCGTCGTGTACACCCCCACGAAGTACAACGTGTTCAGGACTATTCGCCAGAAGCCGTAGCTCGAGAGGGCGGTGCTGAAATTGCCGAGGCCGACGAACTTCGTCCGCCCTCCTGTCAACGGCCAGTTGAAAAGCGCGATGTAAACGGACAGGACAACGGGGACGAGCGTGAACAGCGCGAAGCCGGCCATGTTGAACGATAGGAACCCGACCGCGCTGCGAGAATCGCGGTCGAACCGGGCGCGCCGGCCGGCCGCCGCCCTTCCGCCCGTGTACCTGGGGCGGGTAGCGGCGGCTTGGCCGGCAGTGGAGCTGGCGGCAGTCGCCGTCATTTCCCTCGGTGCTCGCCGGTCACGGCTAAGCGGTCACCCACCGAGGAGCGAGGACAGGTTGCCTGGCGCGATGCCGGTGCCCGAGCCTGACGAGGCCTGCACCTCGGTCGCGAACTTCGCCGCGCTGATCGAGCCGTTCAATACCAATGGCTCGTACTTGGTGAGGGCCGTCTGGAAGGCCGTCCAGTTCGTGGTCACTTCCTGGGGTTGAGCCTTGGCCAGCGCCGTTTCCATCACTTGGCCGGCATTCCCACCGGCGAACTTGGTCCAGAGGTCGTCATCGGCCAACCAGGCCGGGAACGCTCGTCCCCGAGCTCCGGCGTACGCCAGGGCCTGCTGGTTCACCAGGACGGTTAGGGCCTTCCACGCCGCAGTCGGGTCGCTGCAGTCCTTGGTGATACCGAAGCCGGAACCCTCGTTGTACGTGTGCATGCCAGAGGCGGTGGAGGGGAACTCCACCCAACCCACGGGGAAATTGGACAGGCCCTTGAAGTCGATAAGGGACCAAGGCCCGTTGACTTCCATGGCCACTTTGCCGCTGTCGAACTCTTCCGTCGCCCAGTTCGGGGCCTCGGAGAAAGCCGGCGTGACGTGGTCCTGGTAATCAAGTGCCGCTTGGAGCTGCACGCCTTTCTCGAACGTCGGGTTGGTGAGGTTGAACTTGCCTCCCTGGACGTAGGCGTCAGGCGTGCCTGTGAGGTTGTAGGCCAGCTCGAGGCTGACCGCGGGCAGGTAGCCGTACGTACCGCCCCCGGTCAACGCCTTGGCGTCGCTCAGGAACTGCGACCAGGTCCAACCGTCCTGCGGAAGCGCAAGGTGCTTCTGCTTGAACAGGTTCTCGTTGTAGGCGATCACCACCGGCCCGAAGTCGTACGGGAGCGCCAGGAGGTTGCCGTTGTCCGAGAGTTCCCGGATCATCGTGGTCTCGAAAGGCTTAAGGCTGTAGTGGTACTTCTGTATGAAAGAATTGAGCGGCATGAACAGGCTCCCGTCGGCACCGACGTAGCCGTACTGGAGCCCGGCCAGGCAGGGCATCGAGTGTGTCGAGGCCTCTATCGGCAGTTTGGACCAGAAGTCGGTGAAGCTGGTGGTGACGAGAGACACGTGCAAATTGGGGTAAACCTGGGTGACCAAGCTGGCGTTGTGCTGCCAAACCGCGGTCTCGCCAGGGCTGCCGGTCCAGAAAAACCAAGTTAAATTGGAGGTGGAAGAGCTAGCCCAGCTCGGAGTGGCAGTGGCGACGGAGCCGGCCAGCGCCACTGTCATGGCTACACCGGTGGCTACCGCCGGGTGCCGGCGCGCATTATCGGACTTCTTTGACAACAATCTCACGGGATCTCCTCCCTCTTATGTTTAAGGCATTCGATCGAGCCGTTGAAGGTCCTCTGGGTTCATTCGTATAACTCGGGGCAAAAATGAAACGGCCCGGGCGCTAGACGCCAAACAGAGCACGCCGTTGGCCACTTCTCGCCGGCATCGCCGTTCCGCCTTCGCCGTAATGAAGCCTGGCGCCAGCCAATGGTCAGGGGCACCTTTAGCAGGCCCGCGCCACGGTGGCGCCAAGCTGCACGACCCCCCTGAGCGGTCCTCGCCGGCCAACCAAGACAGAAAGGGTGGCCGAACTTTAGAACATCCGACCGCTGAGCACTTCTGGTAACCCGCCTCGTCACATCTCGCGGACCTCCCCTCTGCCCGAGAAAACGTTACCTGAGAGCTTTTACTATACCGGATCGCCGCACGGGCACTACAAGCCATCGACGAGGCGAACGCCGGTTTCCCGGCTGCGACCGCGGTCGATTTTCCCGGTCATAACTTGATGCGGCGCCACCCCTGCCGCCAAATAGTGGTGCTGTGGCCCCTCAGCCGGCGTCCCAGCCCCGCTCATCAAGCCCGCCGGGAATAGCGGCCCCGGGGTCATAGGGGCTCCTGGTGAAAACGAACGTGGCGATTTCGAAGTGAGAGAGAGAGCCGTCATCGCGGCGGAACACTTCGAGGCGTTCCCCGTCGAAATACCCCGACTCGCCCACGTACGTTCCGTCGGCTGCACGGCGGAAGGCGGACTCCCGACCCGGACGGGAGGCGTTCAGTTCGACCCGCCCGTCGGGGCCGGAGCTCACCCGAAATTCCACCGGGCCCCAGTACCACGTCCCGAGCAGCTCGGGATAGGCGACATCCTCCCGGCGCCGCGCCCGGAACGGTTCTCGGGGCCGAGGGTTCTCTGAACCAAGCAATGACAACAGGCCGTTGAAGAACTCTGGGCGGTGCCCCTGGTAGGTCGAGTTGGCGAGGGCGACGACCACGTCCTTGCTCTCCTGGTCCACCAGCACAAGAGCCCAATGGCCCGGCATGGCCCCGGTGTGCCCGTACCGGTGTGTACCACCGTTGTTCCAGAGCTGCAGCCCCAACCCATAGGCCGCCGTCCAGGGCTGTCCAGGGTTGTCCGAGATGCCTATCGGCTCCCTCATTTCGGCCGCCGAGGCAGTGTC
>JASHVH010000060.1 GCA_030039575.1 Acidimicrobiales bacterium
CGCACGGTGCCGCCGTGCCGAAGCTGGCGGCGTGCACCAGCGCGGGCCTGTCGATAGCGTACGTTATGGCCCGACGGACGTGGCGGTCAGCGAACTGGGGCAGTTTTTCGTTCATCACGAGGAGGTCGACCTGCCAGGCGGGGAACAGCTCGACGCTGAGCCCCGAACTGCTCTTCAGGGAAGCCACGTCCGCGGGCGGCACGGTATCTATGATGTCCGCCTCGCCCCCTTCGGCCTGGAGCACTCTCTGGTTGTCGTTGTCCACGTAAAGGAAGTCGACCGAGTCCAGGTACGGCTTACCGGCCTGCCAATAGGTGGGGTTGCGGGTGAGCGTAAGGGAGCTGGCGTCCGGAGTGAACCCCGATACCGTGAAGGGCCCGGTGCCCACGGGGTTGTTGAAGAAGTCCTTCTCGTTCTGGCCACCGAAGTTGGCGGGCAGTATCGCATTGGCGAAAACAGAAATGTCGGACAGGAACGGTGCCCACGGCTGAGAGAGCTTGAAGACTACGGTGCTATCACCCTGGGCCGTGATGTCGGAAATGGCGGAGTCGAGGAAGGACAACGGCCCGGCGGCATTGGTACGTGACCGGTTTATTGAGAAGACGACGTCTTCGGCGACCAGCGGTTTGCCGTCCGAGAACTTCACCCCTGGACGGAGGGCAAAGCTGAACGTCTTGTGGTCAGGGCTGACCGTATAGCTCGACGCCAACCAAGGGACCAGTTGACCGGCTGGGTTCGTCACGAACAGGGGCTCGAAGATCTTGTCGAGCGTATAGATGTCCCCCGCGATGATCGTGTTGGCGGGGTCGAGTGTTGTCGGCCCGATGCTTCGGGCAAATTTGAGCGTTCCTCCACGCTTTGGGGCGGCCGTGTTGGCAAGGGCACGGCCGGCGGCCCGCAGCGCGCTGCGAGTGCTGGCAGACGCAGGTGGGGCCACGATCGAACCGAGGAGCGTGGCGGCCGAGCCGGCGACGCCGTACTTCAACAGGTCCCGCCTTGTCAGCGGGTTCTTGCCAGATGTCTGCACTTTACGTCCTCCCTAGTAAGCGCTCTGTTGGTGAAAGGCCATCGATCAGGTCGGGTTGGGAACTGTCACCCAAGGCCGGTAGTTATCGGACAGAACTATCGGTGGTTGGCGGCAGCACCGAGGTGAACCGACTATATCAGTAGATTCACTAGCAAAGCTAGATTGAAACGGCTAACGTGGGCCGTGTGAGCGCCTCTGTCGACGCCCCGCTCGGGTCGAAGCGCCTTTCGCGTCCCTCGGTCCAGTGGTGGACCGCACCGTGACGCTGCCCCGGCCTCCAGGGGACACCGGCCGCAAGCCCTTGCGCGAGCTGGTCGGCGCCGGGATCATGGTTCCCCTCTTGCACGGGGGCGAGGCTCCATACGCCAACCTTGACTGCGCAGCCAGTACCCCAAGCCTTGCCCAAGTGTCGGCCCGGGTTGCCGAGGTGCTCCCGTGGTACTCGAGCGTCCATCGGGGTTCTGGCTATCTGTCAATGGTCAGCACCTCGCTATACGAATCAGCCCGGACGACGTTGCACGAGTTCCTTGGCGCGAGGGCCGATGACGTAGTGATTTTTACCCGCAATACAACCGATTCGCTGAACCTGCTGGCCAAGGCGGCGCCGAAGGGAGGCGAGGTCGTCTACCTGGACGTCGAGCACCATGCCAACCTCCTCCCTTGGCAGAGTCGCGACAGTTATTGTTTAACCGCCGCCAGGACACTCGAGGAAACTGTCGAACGGCTAAGGCGCACCCTCGAAAAGCGCGAGGTCCCACTGGTCGCCATCACCGGCGCTTCCAATGTCACGGGCGAGACGGTCCCGCTTTCCTCGGTGGTTCAGGCCGCCCACGACCACGGGGCCCGCGTGGCCGTCGATGGTGCGCAACTTGCCCCCCATCGGCGCATCGACCTTTCCGCGCTCGACGCTGACTACCTGGCCTTATCGGGTCACAAGTGCTACGCCCCATTCGGTGCCGGGATCCTGGTCGGCCGAAGGGACTGGCTTGACGAGGCTCCAGCCCATCTCGCCGGCGGAGGGGCGATAGAACGGGTAACGGTCGAGCATACGGACTGGGCACCCGCGCCCGCCCGGCACGAAGGAGGCACACCGAACGCAATAGGCGCCGTTGCCCTGGCGGAAGCGAGCCTGGTCCTCGACGAGCTCATAAACGACGGCTCGATCGGTGCGCACGAGGCTGCGCTCCGTGGGCGCCTTGTGGCCGGGCTTGGCTCCATCAAAGAGGTGCGGCAATTGCGCATATGGGAGGACAGCACAGAGGCGGTCGGGGTGGTCGCGTTCGAACTCGTCGGGCACGACGCGGCGTTGGTCGCGGCTTATCTGGCCAGTGAGCACGCCATCGGTGTGCGGGCGGGGAAGTTTTGTGCCCACCCGTTGATCGACCGCATAAACGGCGGGAGGAACGCGCTGCGCGCCAGCGTCGGGATCGGGACTACCACTGAAGACGTGGACCGGCTGGTCGACGGGTTGAAGAACTATCTTGCCACGGCGCCACTCGAGGGTTACTCGTTTGTCGATGGGTCTTACGTTCCCGACGGCTACGGTCGCTCGGCTCCGTTCCCGGCAGTGGACCTTCGAGATCCGCGACGCGCCCCGCTCGGCGCGTACCGCTCGTGAATTTCCCGGGCGTGAAAAGGGACCATATTTATTGATGTTCGCGCCGTCCCGGATAGCCCGCAGGTGGGACCTAGTGGCGCACGTGGCCACCGTCCACGTTCAGCG
Organism: Acidimicrobiales bacterium; assembly: GCA_030039575.1. Taxonomy (GTDB): domain Bacteria; phylum Actinomycetota; class Acidimicrobiia; order Acidimicrobiales; family Palsa-688; genus Fen-671. The sequence continues at coordinate 2,751 of JASHVH010000060.1, forward strand.
TTGTGCCCGTGACCCAGCCCGCCTCTTCGGAGGCGAGGAAGACCACGGCCGGTGCGATGTCCGCGGGTAGGCCCCGGCGTTTGAGGGCCTGGAGGCCCCCGACGAAGTCGAACGCTTCAGCGTGCGGGCTGGCCATTACGCCCTCAGACGCGACGAGGCCGGGGCTCACGGCATTGACCGTGATGCGGTACGGGCCGAGCTCAGTGGCGAGGGCGCGCGTGAAGCCAATCACACCACCCTTGGCGGCGACATAGGCGGCCATGTTTGGCGTGCCGGCAAAGAACGTGTTCGAGGCGACGTTGACGATCCGCCCGTAGCCCCGGCCACGCATATGCGCCGAGGACGCGCGGCACATCAAGTACACGCCGTCTAAGTCGACCCGCATAATCCGCCTCCACTCTGGGAAATCGACCTCGTCCCATGGTGTGAAGGGAACTATGGCGGCGTTGTTGACGAGGGCGTCGATACGGCCCGTTTGGGCTATGACCTCGGCGTGCAGCGCGGCGACATCGTCAGGCTCGCCAACGTCGGCAACCACGCCAAAAGACCCGTGGCCAAGGCGGCTCGCAACGGCTTGCGCGCCCGGACCGTTCGTGTCCGCCACTACCACAGTCGCGTCAGCGGCTGCCAGTTGCCCAGCGATGGCCGCCCCAATCCCCTGGGCGGCACCCGTTACGATGACTGTCCGCCCCTCGAATGTCATAAAGAGCACCTCCTTATGGCGCGTGTGTCAGGTGTCGGGTTGTGCTGCCAGGCCATCCGGAGGCCGGTCCCCGAGAGGGGCACGGTTTTCGACAAACCCGCCGACATCGCGCCAGGGCCCGCACCCGCATGAGGCTGGAGGCTCGAGTCCTCTGGCGCCCACGAGGTCGTCAACCGAGCGACTCACTACCTTCCGTTTGGGCCGACAAGCGACCCGACGTAATCGGCCAACTTGTCGAGAGTGTCTTCGTAGCCGTCGAACGTGGTCATGTGATCGCGGCCGGCCTGGTCATGGAACGTCAGCGTCATCGTCATTTTCGTCACTCCATCGGTCTCGAGCAGCTCTACCGTCTCCACCGCCTCGGCGTTCGGCCAGCCCTCGAACAACCAGGTCTCGACGGTACGCTTCGGCGGTTCGACCTCCAGGTAGGTCCCACGGAAGGAGCACTCGGTGCCGTCTTCCGTCACAAAGGCCATGTGGTAGTCCCCGCCGACGCGCAGGTCGATCGAGCACACCGTCATCTTGTGGTCGAATGGGGCGAACCATTTGCTCACATGCTCTGGCTTCGTCAGTACGTCGAAGACGAGTTCGATCGGGGCGTCGAACTCTCGAGTGGTGACAATCTCGAGATCACTCGGGAATTTGATGACTGCCGGTCCGTGCCTATGAGGTGTCACTGCGGTTCTCCTTGTCGTTGTAGCTCTTTGAGGTAGTCGTCCATCCGGTCCATGCGGTCGTTCCACGCCTGCTCGTACTTGGCCAACCATTCGCGCAACGGCCGAAGTTGGGCCGGTTCAAGGCGGTAGAGCCGGCGGCGGCCCTCCGCCCGGCACCTGACGAGCCCCACCTCACTGAGCACCCGCAGGTGCTTTGAAACCTGGGGCTGCGACAGCGAGAGGTCGTTCACGATCGCTCCCACCGCCAGCTCACCTGTACTCAGCGCGTCCAGGATGTCGCGGCGGTGGGCCTCGGCAATGGCGTTGAAGACGTCCGAAGTCGTAGCAGCGCGGGCCACCCACCTAATATATTCCATTATTGGCATGTGTCAAGCAAAAGGGGCCCGGTGACCGTGGTTCCGCGATAGCGAAAGGGTGAAGGTGCGCCCGGGTTCACGTGACCCGTCGATTGTCGCTGAGAGCGTCACACGGGTGCCCGACATTGAGCAGGCGGCCACAATGGCGCCGTTACATTCAGGTCCGTCTACCAACGTTCGCTATATCCGTCGCATGGGTTTGTCGAAAGAGGGCCGAAACGCTTGTTCTTCGGGCGGGGTCGTTCCCGGCGGTGGTCCGGGTTTAGGTCCCCAATGCCGCAGCCGCGATTCCGAAAGCGAGAAGAGCGGCCCTGCTCGCTCTCCTTAGCTGAACGGGCCCAGGGCTGACGTCGCCGCCCGCAGTTCCGCCCCCAGGTCCCTTCCCCTGCCCGCGGCGTAAAGCGGGCCGGCGCCATCA
>JASHVH010000061.1 GCA_030039575.1 Acidimicrobiales bacterium
CGGGCGTGCCGGTGCGCAAGGTGACCGCTCTCCAGCGAGACATTGCCTACGCCATGGCTGCGGCTGAAGTCCGCATTCTGGCCCCGATCCCCGGACGGTCGGCCATCGGGGTGGAGGTCCCAAACCGGCAACGGCAAACGGTGGCGCTTGGCGACGTGCTGGCTTCGCCGGAAGCAGTGGCAGCCCGCCACCCCCTCGAAGTCGCCGCCGGCCGGGACATTGCCGGCCGGCCGGTGCTGGTGAACTTGGCGGAAATGCCGCACCTGTTGATTGCCGGCGCCACCGGCTCGGGCAAGTCGTCGTGCATCAACTCCATGTTGACCTCGGTCCTCATGCGGGCGACGCCGGACCAGGTGCGGATGATCCTCGTCGACCCGAAGAGGGTGGAGCTCGGGCATTACACCGGCCTGCCGCACCTTTTGACCGCAGTCGTCACCAACCCGAAGAAGGCGGCCAACGCTCTTCACTGGGCGGTGCAGGAGATGGAACGCCGCTACGACCTGCTGGCCGAGCTCGGCATGCGGGATATCACTGGCTACAACGCCGCCTGGGACAAGGGAGAGCTGGTCAACGAAGGCAATGGCCCGGCGCCGGCGTGGCCGGCGTCTGGAGGCAACGTAGGGCCGGCCTCCTGGCCCGGAGGGGAAAAGCCAGGCCAGGAAAAGACGGTGGCGGGCTATAGCCGTCTGCCCTTCATCCTGGTCGTTGTGGACGAGCTCAACGACCTGATGATGGTGGCGGCGCGCGACGTCGAGGAGTCGATCTGCCGCATTGCCCAAATGGCCCGCGCCGTCGGCATCCACCTCGTCCTGGCCACTCAGCGGCCATCGGTCGACGTCATAACAGGCCTCATCAAGGCCAACATCCCGTCCCGGTTGGCGTTTGCGGTCTCATCGCTCGCCGACAGCCGGGTCGTCCTCGACCAGTCCGGCGCCGAACGTTTGATAGGGAAAGGGGACATGTTGTTGCTGACCGCCTCGTCCAGCCTGGCCCGGCGCCTGCAAGGCCCGTGGGTGGACGAGGAGGACGTCCGTAAGGTCGTCGCCCACTGGCGCCGTCAAGGCGCCCCGGACTACGTCGAGGGAGTCGACGGCGGCGAAACGGCCGCCAGTGGGGCGAGCGAGGACGGCGCCGACGACGACGACTTGCTGGAGGCGGCGATGGAACTGGTCGTGCGGAGCCAGTTGGGCAGTACGTCCATGTTGCAACGAAAATTACGCGTAGGTTTTGCCCGCGCCGGGCGCCTGATGGACCTGCTCGAGCAAAGGGGGGTGGTAGGCCCGTCGGAAGGTTCCAAGGCGCGAGCGGTGCTTATGACGGTAGAAGAGCTGGACGGGCGCTAGGCGGCGTGCACCGCGTCGCCAAAGTACCGGCCTCGTCGGCCAATCTGGGCCCCGGCTTTGACGCCTTGGCCGTCGCGCTGGCCCTGTACGTCGAGGTCGAGGTGAAGACGCGCGACGCGGGCCTGCTGGTGGTGGCCGAAGGCGAAGGCGCAGATCTGGCCACCGGTGCCTCGCACCTGGCCGCCCGGGTTGCGACAGAGGTCAGTGGGCACGACCGCTTGGAGATCCACGTCCGATCGGACATCCCTGTGGCCCGGGGGCTGGGGTCGTCGGCCGCGCTCGCCGTGGCCGCCGCCGCGGCGGCGGGCGCCGGTAACCCGATGGCATCTGGCTATGCCATCGATGGCCACCCGGAGAACGCAGCGGCGTCCGCCCTCGGCGGCCTCGTAACCGCGGCTGTCGTCGACGGGCGGGCGGTGGCCCGCAACCTGCCCCTGGACCCGGCGCTGCGGTTCGTCGTCATCGTGCCCGCCCGCGAGCTGGAGACCAAGAGGACGCGTGCCGTTTTGACCGATGTGGTCTCTCGCCAGGACGCCGTGTTCAACTTGAGCCACATGGGACTTTTGGTAGCCGGGCTGGCCGACCACCGCCAACTCCTCGCCACGGCAGCCGACGACCGCCTCCACCAGGCGGCCCGTTCGGTCCTGTTCCCCGAGGCCCCTGCCCTGCTGGAGGGCCTGCGGGCATCTGGTGCTCTCACCTCCTGCTGGTCTGGCGCAGGCCCGAGCCTGCTCGGGATTTGTCGCCGCAGCGAAGCAGAGAGGGTGGCCGAAGCGGCGGCGCCGCTCATGCGGGAACACGGCGTGGAGGGCCGGGTCACCGTGCTCGACGCCGACCTCGCGGGCTGCCGGGTGGAGGAAATCGACTGAGCCGGCTACTAGGCTTGTTTAGTGCCCCAAAAAGCCCATGCCTCGCGTCCTGTCGCGCCATCGGGCCGGCGCGCCGGCCGCTCGCAGCACTCCGACCGGGCTCCGCACAGTGGAGCCGTGACCGGCAGTAGTGAGGGCACGTACTGGCTGGAGACTTTGGGGTGCCCCAAGAACCAGGTCGACTCCGACAAGCTCGGTGGCCTGCTCGAGTCCGAGGGTTATCACCCGGCGGGCCGGCCCGAGGACGCCGACCTCCTGGTAGTGAACACATGCGCCTTCATCGAGGCGGCGCGCGAGGAGTCGATCGGGGTCGTGCTGGAGCTGGCGGAGGCGAAGAAGCACAGTGCCAGGTTGGCGGTGACCGGTTGCCTGGCGGAACGCTTCGGCCAAGAGCTGGCCGACGCCATGCCTGAGGTCGACCGGGTGGCCGGCTTCGGGGTGCCGGTCCACATCGGCCGGCCGGGCGGGCCCGGGCCTAACAGGCCCATCCCCAGTTTTGACCTCTTGAACTTGCCGCGCCCACGCGCCCGCGCCCCCTGGGCGTATGTCAAGGTGGCCGAGGGCTGCGACAGGCACTGCGGGTTTTGTGCCATTCCGTCATTTCGCGGTCAGCAGCGTTCGCGGGCGGCGCATGACATCCTGGCCGAGGTGGAGGGCCTCGGCGCTCAAGAAGTGGTGTTGGTGGCCCAAGACCTCGTCTCGTGGGACAGGGACATAACCGGCCCGGCGGGGGGACGGAGAAAGGCACCGGCCGGCCATGCAGATGTCGACGGCCTGGTGGCACTGGTCCGCGCCGTGAAGGAGCGGGTGGAGCGGGCCCGGCTCCTCTACCTGTACCCTTCCGGGCTGACTGACGAGCTCATCGATGCCATCGGCGACAGCGGTTGCCCGTATTTTGACCTGTCGTTACAACACGTTTCGGGCCCGTTGCTCCGGCGGATGCGCCGGTTCGGCAGTGGCGAGCGGTTCCTGCGCAAAATATCCGCCATCCGTCAACGGTTCCCGGAGGCAGCCCTGCGTTCCTCGTTCATTGTGGGCTACCCGGGGGAGACGGAAGAGGACCATGACGCCCTTCTGCACTTCCTGGAGGAGGCCCAGTTGGATTGGGTCGGGTTCTTCGGTTTCTCGCTCGAGGAGGGCACCTACGCGGCGGGTTTGCCCGACCAGGTACCGGCGGAGTTAGTGGCAGAACGGCTGCGGGAGTGCTCGGGGCTCCAGGACGCCATCACTGCCACCAAGAGGGCCGGCCTAGTCGGGACCACCTGCCGGGCACTGGTTGATGCTCCCGGACGGGCAAGGAGCCACCGGGAAGCACCGGAGATAGACGGCGTGGTCCTTGTCCCAAGGCACCTGGCTGTCGGCTCCTGGCCAGAACTGGAAATAGTGGACGCCGTAGGGCCGGATCTGGTGGCCGCCCCGGCAAAAGGCAAAGGACGGCTGGGGCCCGGAAAGCGCCGCGGCAATGACGGCCAGTCGTACGGGTTAGAGGCGGGAAAGCCCACGGCATTGCCTCCGGCATGTAGCCTTTCGGCGGGGGTATAAGGGATGAGCGAGGCGACAACCACCACCGCCCCGTGGAGGCTGAGGACGGCCGCCAACGGTGTCACTGCGGCCCGGCTGGCCGCGACACCGCTGCTTGTCATCCTCGTGCTCCGGGCCACGCCCTCGTGGGCCGCCCTTTTGCTCTGGGCCGCCCTGGCGTTCAGTGATTTTGCCGACGGTTGGCTGGCCAGGCGGCAGGGGCCAAGTGCTTCGGGCGCGTTCCTCGACCCGTTGGCAGACAAGTTCCTAGTGCTCGGGGCGCTGGCCGCGATGGCGGCCCTCGGCCAGGTCACCTGGATCCCGGTTGCCCTTCTGGCCGTGCGCGAGGTGGTCATCACTTCTTACCGAGTCGTCGTGGCCAGGCGCGGGGTGAGCGTGCCCGCCCGACGGGTAGCGAAGGCGAAAACGCTGGTCGAGTTCTTAACGGTCGCCCTCTTGCTGTTGCCGGTGGCCTGGCCCTCGAGGCTGACCTTTTCTCACTTCGCTCTGTGGGTGGCGGTGGTGCTGGCCTGGGCCAGCGCCGTGCAGTACCTCGTCGACTCACGTTCCGGGCGACGCGCGGTAGCCACGGGCGCGTAGGGCCGCGGCGCGGTGGACTGCGAGGTCCTGGCCATCGGGACCGAGCTCCTGCTCGGCCAGGTCGTCGACACCAATTCAGCGTGGATAGGCGAGCGCCTGGCGGCGGCGGGTATCCCGTGCTACCAGCAAACCAAGGTCGGAGATAACCACGGTCGTATCGTCGCTGCCCTATGGGCGGCGCTCGGGCGAGGGAGCGACGTCATTTGCTGCGGGGGCCTCGGCCCCACCCAGGACGACATCACGAGGGAAGCGATCGCAGAGGTAATGCAGGTCCCGCTACGAAGAGACCCGGACCTCGTGGCTCGCTTGAAGGAGCGTTTCGCCGGCCGTGAGATCCCGGAGATGAACTACAAGCAGGCGGACGTCCCCGTCGGCGCCTCACCGATCCTGGCTTCCGCGGGCACCGCGCCCGGCCTGGCCTGCCCCGTGGGGGAGAAGGTTATTTATGCTGTCCCCGGCGTCCCTTCGGAAATGCGGGAGATGTTGGTAAATGCGGTTGTGCCCGACCTTGTCAAGCGGTCGGGCCAGCCGGCGACGATCCGTAGCCGGTTCCTGCGAGTTTGGGGTTTGACGGAGTCCAAGGTGGCCGAAGTGGTCGCTCCCAGGGTGGCCGCCCTCGAGGCACCTGGGAGCAACACGACGATCGCTTTCCTCGCCAGCGCCACGGAGGGGGTGCGGGTACGGATCACCGCCCACGCCAGCGGGGTGGACGCCGGGCGGGTGGCGGTACAGGCGCTGGACAAAGAGGAAGCCGAGCTCAGGGCCTTGCTCGGCGAGGCCGTGGGGGGCGTGGACGACGAGGGCCTCGAGGTGGTCGTCGGGCGGCTCCTGGCCGAGAGCGGTCTCCGCCTAGCTGTGGCGGAATCGTTGACCGGTGGCCTGGTGGCCGCCCGCCTTACGTCCGTCCCCGGGGCTAGCACCTGGTTCGCCGGTGGCATCGTCTCCTATGGCGAGGACGTGAAACGTTCGTTGCTCGGTGTCGGCCCGGGCCCGGTGGTCAGCGAGGACGCGGCCGGAGAAATGGCGGTGGGGGTGAAGGACCTGTTGAACGCTGACATCGGCCTCTCCTTGACCGGTGTGGCCGGCCCGACAAGCCAGGACGACCAGCCCGTCGGGACCGTGTTCGTCGGGCTGGCCGACGACAAGGGCCGGTCAGGAGAGCCGGGCCGGAGATCCTCGAAGGCGGATGTCCTGCAGTTGTCTTTGCGCGGTGACCGCCAGCTGGTGCGCCAGCGGGCGACCACACAGGCACTGGACCTTTTACGCAGGAACCTGATGGAGCAGCACTTCCGAACCGAGCGCTGACCGGTAGCTCTCCGCGCCGGCCAGCGCCCGCGCCCCGGTCGCTTTCGTCGGCCTGCAAAGCCCTTCGCCGCCACCTCGGTCTGTGGCGCGGCTCAGCTCAGCCGAACCAGTGAAAGGCGAGCACCTCGGTGGCGTGCTCTCGCAAGCTCATGCGACGCGACGAGAGACGCTCTTGCTCCTCGCGTAGCTGTTCCACCTCGCCTGCGCTCTGCCAGCCCATCGGCATATTGAGGATCGCCTCGGCCTGGTCGTGGGAGTACCCGAACGGCTGGTGCTGCAACGCTTCGAGAGCGGACTCTCTATCGCGGGCGAACTGTATGGCCTCATTGACCTGGTGGAACCGGGACGTTGCGTCGAGAAGACCCCCCAAGACCTGGAGGCGGCCCTCGAGTTCGGTCAGTTCGATGACGTACTCAGGCGAAGTCAGGTCCACGACCGCACCTGTGGGTTCTTTGGCCGAGGGGACCGCTGCCATGGGGTTGCCCCCGTGGAGTTCGCCTTGGCCGGGTTCGCGACGGGAACGCCAGGTGAACGAGTTGTAAACACGGTCATAAAAGTACCGCGCCATAATGCCCTATTGGAACAACAATCTCAAGAATTGCTTGTCATCTTGGAGGTTTCTTTGGCGTCGCCCAACCTGAACCGGTGCAGGGGGCCCCAAAAGTTTACGGGTTCAAAAGAAAAAAGTCACAACAGGTAACAACGCCACCCATTGTTAGCGCTCTCATTTGAGGAGCATGAAGATAAGAGCGGTCTCCTTAGCAGGGGGCGAGGCCCAGTCATCGAGGCGCTGGCCCGTCGAGCCGGCTGGAGTTCCCCCTCGAGGGCTCAGTCCTCGAGGACCAGGGGGTCGCGCTCCGGCTGTTCGTCAGCGGCGGGGGCACCGTCTACCCCGACCTGCTGGCGTACCTTTTCAGAGATCTCGATCATGAGCTCGAGGTTCTCGGCCAGGAAAACCTTTGCATTTTCACGGCCCTGGCCTATCTGCTCACCTTCGTAGGTGTACCAGGCGCCCGATTTACGCACTATCCCGAGGTCAGTGGCGACGTCGAGCAAGGAGCCTTCACGGCTGATGCCCTTGGCGAACATAATGTCGAACTCGCATTGCCTGAACGGCGGGGCGATCTTGTTTTTTACGACCTTTACACGCGTGCGATTACCGATAACCTCAGCGCCGTCCTTGATGGACTCTATGCGCCGTATGTCGAGGCGGACTGAGGAGTAGAAC